>CAIXZI010000449.1 GCA_903923915.1 uncultured Bacteroidota bacterium | reverse complement strand
GGTATGGGTAAAACCAATTTACTGGATGCTATTTATTATTTATCGTTTTGCAAAAGCTGTTTTAATACCATTGATAGTCAGAATATACTTTTTGAACAAGATTTTTTTATGCTGCAAGGCTTGTTTGATAACGGCATTGAATTAGATGAAATTTATTGCGGAATAAAACGTGCGCAGAAAAAAGTTTTTAAACGAAACAAAAAAGAGTACGAAAAACTATCAGATCATATTGGCTTATTTCCTTTGGTAATGATTAGTCCGGCTGATACAAACCTTATTACCGGCGGCAGCGACCAACGCAGGCGCTTTATAGATGGTATTATTTCTCAGTTTGATAAATTGTATTTAGAAAACCTGATGCAATACAATCATATTTTACAGCAACGTAATGCACTACTAAAACATTTTTCTATTACACGTTCTTTTGATAGCATTGGTTTAGAAGTTTGGGATGAACAGCTAATAGTTTATGGCTCTTATATACATGATGCACGCGAGATTTTTTTGAAAGAATTTATTCCGGTGTTTGAAAAATATTATAAACTCATTGCCGAAAATAATGAGCAAGTACATTTGAAATATGTTTCTACCATTCAACAAGATTATAAAGCTGCTTTGCAAGCCGCTATTAAAAAAGATTGTTCTTTAGAGCATACCAGCGTGGGCGTACACAGAGATGATTTAGATTTTTTATTGAATGAAAATCAGGTAAAAAAGTTTGCTTCGCAAGGACAACAAAAAACATATTTACTTGCCCTTAAATTAGCACAATACGAATTTATTAAAACTAAAAAAGGCGTAAAACCATTGCTATTGCTGGATGATATACACGATAAGTTGGATGCATATCGCTTCAAAAAATTAATAGACATAGTTTCTTCTAACGAGTTTGGGCAAATATTTATTACCGATACACATACTGAACGTATGCAGCAGTTATTTGCTAATAATACTGATAGGAAAATTTTTAAAGTTGAGAACGCAACGGTAATGGAGATTTTTTAAACTTATTTAAAGAGTATGCAAACGATAACATTATAGAATATGTTGCCAATTCACAAAAAATACCAATTACAAAATAGATGCTTAATTGAAATATCGGTTTAGAAATAGATGTAAAATTTCTATAAATATTAAAACAATAACAATCCATTCTAAACGTTTACTCTCTTTGGCATTTGTTAATTCAACAAAAACAGTTAGATTACTTTCAACTCGCTTAAGCATATATTCTAACTCTCTAAACCGTATCGAAATATCAAATGTTTGAGTGAGGCCATCGTTTACTTTGCCAAGAAATTCATTTTCCCAAACGACTGACGGTGTGTCAAAAAGATACAGGTTATCAATAATTCTGTTTTTCGTGTTCAATGTCTTTCCAATGAATTTTAATAAATTTCTCTTTGAAATCTTAAGCCTTCCAAACTCTTCCAATTGGTTAGTAAGATTTACACTATCATCAAATAATTGCTGCGCTGCTTCCTGATAAAAATCTAAAGCAAGTGATTGGGCCACTTGCAACATAGCTATACGAATAACATCTTCATTAATTTCGCTTACAGATAAAGAATTATATGAAAATTCAGGCTGAATAACTTCTTTTTTTTCAATGAGGAAATCTTCCTGTAAACGATTTTCAAGATGATTGACACTGTATTTAGTAAGGAGTGAAATAAATGCGCTGCTCTGAATATCATCTACATTAGCAAATACAACAACCCCATAATTTAATATAAAAACATATCCATCTTTATATTTATAAAACAACTCAAATGAATTTGAATTAATAAGTAAGCCGGTGTATTCAGCTTTGAATTTTTTGATATTTGTGTTTTCTGCAATTTGGTATGCAATTATCTTAATCATTTTTAAACAAAAATACGGAATTACACGATGTGTTTTTGGTAGTTACTTAATAACAGGCAAAATCTTACTCTAACAGAACGGTTGAAGTAAGTAAAAACAAAGAAGTTTTTTCGTTTATTTTATTAAACTCGTAAGATAGTTTGTTGCCCGATTTCATGGCAATGGTAATAAAACCAAGACCTGCCCCACCCTTTTCTGACAACTGATTGTTTTCTAAATGCCCCATGTAATATTGTTTAAGTGCCGCTGCATCTTCAAAATCATTAATGGTTGTCATTTGTTTTTCTAAGCCGGTAATGTTTTTTGTTTCAACAAGGTTAGCGGATGTAATTTGTGTTTTTACTCCGTTTTTTCTAAGTATAAAAAAGTTATGCTGTTTGCCTTCTGCATCTTTGTTGCCGTGTATTAGCATATTTTGTAATGTTTCTACACTAATAAAAAATATTTTTTTAAGCGGTCCTTTAGGCACGCCAGCCTCAACAATTTTACTTTCTACTTCGGTTTCAAGTTTGGATACCTGCTCTTGCGATAAAGCACCATTAAAAGACACCAATACACTTTCATTAGCGGGTACGCTTTGTAACAGAGTTTTAAATTTCTCTGTAAAAAAAACTTCTATGTTTGCGCTTTCGCTCACAAATATTACTTAAACAATCCGTGCAATTCTGCGTCAATCTGCCTAATGATTTTCCCTAAGTCTTCAGGCTTTTCATTTATGTTTAAATCATCCACATCTACAATAACAAAGCGTCCTGCTTCGTAAGATGTAATCCACGCTTCGTAGCGCTCGTTTAATCTTTTTAAATAATCTAAACGTATAGCAGCTTCATATTCCCTGCCTCTTTTTTGAATATTTTTTACAAGTGTTGGCACAGATGCGCGTAGGTAAATTAATAAATCGGGTGGCTTAACCAAACTTTCCATTAATTTAAAAAGAGAGAAATAGTTTTCAAAATCGCGTGTGGTCATTAAACCCATTGCGTGTAAGTTGGGTGCAAAGATGTAAGCATCTTCGTAAATGGTACGATCTTGTATTACTGTTTTTTTTCCTTTATGGATATCTAATATTTGATCAAAACGATTATTTAAAAAATATACTTGCAGGTTAAACGACCAACGTTGCATATCTTCATAAAAATCATTTAAGTATGGGTTATCATCAGCATCTTCAAAATGAGGAGTCCACTTATAATGTTTTGCCAACAATGATGTTAAGGTAGTTTTACCCGAACCTATGTTTCCGGCAATGGCTATGTGCATATACTGTTTTGTTTAGGTAATGAAATAATAAGCTAAAGTAAAAATAATTTCAGCTTAAAAAAAATAATT
>CAIXZI010000448.1 GCA_903923915.1 uncultured Bacteroidota bacterium | reverse complement strand
GTTGCTACAAATTCTCTATCGCTAATATCTACAAAGGTTTTAACAGATAGTATTATAGATTTTGAAGTCATCACAAATAAATAATAAATTTACATCGCTTAAAAAATAAAAATATCGTATGAAAAAAGCCTTACTATTAATCGCATTTTTTGCCATCATAAAAATTAATGCTCAAAACACAACTTGTTCTAACAACAGAGATTATGAAGATGGCAATACTAAATTTAAAGGTAAAAGCTTTAGTCTTGCTATTCAATCGTATGATAAAGCCATTACCCAAATAGAAGGTGATGCAAAAAAGCCAAATCTAAACTACGATATAAATAAATGTATGGTAGATGTTTATACACGTAGGGCAACCTGTTATTATAACACAGGAAATTATAGTGCCATGAAATCTGACGCTGAAAAGATTTTAACTTTAGACACTGTAAATGCAGATGCTAAAGCTCTTTTGGCTTACTTTAAACATAAAGCCGGCAATAAAAAAGAGGCTTGTACCGTAACAAGAAAACAAATAACAAAAGGTAGCGAAGTTGCCAAAAAAGTTTTTGAAGATTGTTTCTGCTGGAGCGAAGGCATTAGACTTTATAAAGAAGGTACTACCGAATCTAACTTAAAAAGATACGATGCTGCCCTTATAAAATTAAATGAAGCATTAGGTATATTGCCAGATTCGGGTTCTATATATGCTGAGCGCGCTAAAGTTTATTTAGAAAAAAATGAAGGTGAAAAATCTTTAGCAGATTTACATACAGCTATTGCAAAAAAAACAAGCAATTACAAAGTATATTATTTACGTGCACAGGCTTATATAAAAACTGATAAATTAGATTCTGCCTTTGAAGATTTAAACCAATGCCTAAATCTTAAAAAAGATTATTATGATGGGTACGTGCTGCGCGCCGAATTAGATGAGAAACAAGAAAAATGGAGCAATGCTGTTTACGATTATAATTTATTAATAAAAATGCGTCCTGATTTTGGAATGAATTATTACAAACTTGCCTTAGTAAAACACAATGGCATGAATGATTTATTAGGCGCTTGTGATATGTACACAGCCGCTGCTAATCGTGGGGTTGAAGAGGCAAAAGAAATGGCTGCCAATTGCGCTACTCCAAAATACATGCGTAAAAATTTGGTAAAAGCCGAGAAGTAAATTGCAGCTATTTTTTGCCAACATATTTACCGATGCAGATACTATTCTTTTATCCGCCGAAGAATCTAAACATTGCATAAGGGTGCTTCGTCATAAAAACGGCGATGTAATTCATGTGATAGATGGTAAAGGAAATTTTTATGAAACAGAAATTACAGACGCAAACCCTCAAAAGTGCAGCGTAAAAATTCTACATAAAAAACAAATTTCTTCGCCCAAAAAACATCATTTGCATATTGCTATTTCGCCTACAAAAAATGCTGATAGAATTGAATGGATGCTTGAAAAGTGTACCGAGCTTGGTGTTGATGAGTTTTCATTTATTATTTGTAAACGCACCGAAAAAACGGGCGTAAAAATTGATAGGTTAAAAAAAATTGCAGAAAGTGCTGTTAAACAATCTATCCAAGCCATATTACCACTTATTAATGAAGCACAAACGTTTAAAGATTTTATTATAAAACACGCAAATACTTCGTCAAAATATATTGCACATTGCTTAGAAGAAGATAAAATAGAATTAAAAAATATTTTACAAAATTCCGATAGCCTTATACTTATTGGCCCCGAAGGCGATTTTACAGAAGATGAAATTAAGCTTGCTTTAGGAAACAAGTTTCAACCGCTGTCTTTAGGAAGTAGTCGTTTGCGTACCGAAACCGCAGGCTTATATGCAGCAGCAGCGTTTAAAAACTACTACGAGGCTTAACTCTTAATTAATGTTAAGAAACCATTATTAGCATTATTTAATGCTGATATAAGCTAAAGCCTTGCTACTTTCGTTTTTGAATTGAAAAACAAAAAAAAACATAGGGCTATTATCTTATTGGCATTATTTGTTTGTGCGTTTTCACTGCAAAACGCTTCGGCTTTTACTAAAAAGTTTAACATTACACCTTACGCTTTATTTGCACAAAAAAATGATAAACTAATTAATGCAAACGATTTGAGCTTAAATTCATCTGATGAAAACCTGTATGAAACCGAAGATGAGGACAATCTAAATACAGATATTTCTTTTCTTAATTTTTATCAAACTTTTTTTGCTTTTTTCTTCAATCCAAAAGCCACTCGAGGCTTTTTTGCTTCTAACAACATTAACAAAAACATTTCTACCAACTTGTATCTTGTTATACATGCCATCAAAATATGATTTTAGTTTTATAAAAGCTAAAATCGTTCTTTAAACCAAACAACAAATTTATGAACCGTATAGCAATTTTAGCTACTAAAAAGGTAGCGCAGTTTTACTTATTATTTTTTTATAAAACGATGCAACAAGTAACCACTCTTACTCATTAAAATGAAAACACAAAGTTCTTTTATTGACCAACAAGAGACTCTTGGCACCTATGCAGACAAGCCTATTTCCTTTAACGAACATCAGGTGCTACACGAGTTAAAACACTTTTTACCTGCTCAGGCTCCGCTTAAAGATTTTATACACCACAACACATTGCACGCCTTTCAAAATTTGAAATTTGAAACAGCCACCCATCATGCTTCTAAAATTTTTGGTTACAAAACCTCTCTTTCATTAGAAGAGTTTCGCAAACTTTATGCCACCAAAAAAATAAGAAAAGATATTCTTGAAAAAATTATTACGGAAAGAAAATGTAAAGAATCTATTGCTGAATGGATAGAAAAACTAACCACCAAATCATACGACACCATCAATCAGCCAAGGATAGGTTTGTTGCGTTACAATTGGAAGAAAGCATATCATATAGATTTAGACTTAACCATACAACCTATTCTTTTTAGAATTCTTTGCAGCTACTTAGATCAGGGAATTTCTATGTGGAATTTTCCAATTGAGTACAAAGGTTTTCTTTCTTCGATAAAAGAATTAGAACGAAATAGTTTTACCAGTTTTTTCAAAACCGAACGAGTTAAAAATTTATTACTTCATGGCGATTGTGAGATTAGCAGCCTCCTAAAAATTATTGTTGGCGATGAATCGCTTTACAAACAATATTTATTTGATCAGCAATTTGCTCATCAGGGCTGGGCAGGCATGGTATCAACGGTTGAAGACCAACCACAAACTTTATTAAACACAAAAAAAATATCACTACACGATATTATTGTTTTTGAACTTCTACTTGAAATAGATACGCTTGATCATAAATTTGGAGCCATTTGGGCACCTCTCTCTACACGAATAGAAAAACAGCCTGTTGACATTTTTGCGGATGTTGCTAAAACAGAGCTTAGCGAAGTAATGGCCATTTGGCAAAACGCATACGAGTGGACTTATTACAACGAAGTGCTTGCCAGCATTAAACTAGCAAGTAACGATACTAAAAATAAAAAAGCTTCGGCAAGTTTTCAGGCCATGTTTTGTATTGATGATAGAGAGTGTTCAATAAGACGTTATCTTGAAGAGATTGACCCTACCTGCGAAACCTTTGGTACACCCGGTTTTTTTGGCGTTGAATTTTTCTATCAACCCGAAAACGGGAAATTTTATACCAAACTTTGTCCGGCACCTATAACCCCAAAATATTTAATTAAAGAACTGGGGCATAAAGAAAAAAGAAAAACTGATGTGCATTTTACCAAGCACACACATTCGCTTTTACGAGGCTGGTTAATTTCTCAAACACTTGGTTTTTGGTCGGCATTTAGGCTGTTACTTACTATTTTTAGGCCAAAAGAAAGTCCTACGATGGTTTCCTCTTTTCAGCACATGGATCCGGCTTCAACGCTTACCATAGAAAACAAAAACACGAGTGATATTGAAAATGATTTACAAATAGGTTTTACTATTGAGGAAATGGCTAATCGTGTGGAAGGTTTGCTAAAAGGTATTGGGCTTGTAAAAGATTTTACTCCTATTGTTTATTTGGTTGGACATGGTGCAAGCAGTGTAAATAATACCTATTACGCCGGATACGATTGTGGGGCTTGCTCGGGCAGACCAGGTTCTGTTAACTCGCGAGTGATGAGTTTTATGGCAAATCATGCTGAGGTTAGAAAAACATTAAGCACAAGAGGTTTGGTTATCCCCACTGAAACGCAGTTTGTTGGTGGCTTGCATGATACTACACGTGATGAAATTGCTTTTTACGATGAAAATATTTTATCAGAAAAAAACAAAGAGCATCACCGCAAGAATCAAACAACATTTGCAAAAGGATTAGATTTTAATGCCAAAGAAAGATCAAGAAGGTTTGAATCTATCAACACCAAATTATCTCCAAAAAAAATTCATGATAAAATAAAAACAAGGTCGGTTTCTTTGTTCGAGCCTCGTCCGGAATACAACCATGCAACCAACACGCTTTGTATTATTGGAAGAAGAAGCGTTACAAAAAGTTTATTCTTAGACAGGCGTGCTTTTATGAATTCGTATGATTACACGATAGATCCTGAAGGAAAACTTTTGTTTGGTATTATGAAACCTATTGGCCCCGTTTGTGGTGGTATTAATTTAGAATATTTTTTCTCTAGAGTAGATAATCAAAAATTGGGTGCCGGCACAAAATTACCACACAACGTAATGGGCTTGTTTGGTGTTGCTAACGGCACCGATGGAGATTTAAGGCCGGGGCTTCCAAGTCAGATGATTGAAGTACACGACCCCATTCGTTTATTGGTTATTGTTGAACATTTTCCGGAGGTAGTTTTACAAACTATTCAAAAATTACCCGAAATGTATGAATGGTTTGTAAATGATTGGGTGCATCTGGTTGCTATGAATCCGAAAACAAAAGTGTTTTATTTAATTAAAGATGGTACTTTTTCTGTATATGAGCCACTAACAGAACACATTAATAAATTAAATAATACCATGCAATTAGTAGAAACCTCTCAAGAAAATTTACCTGTTTACGAAATTAATTAATTTAAAAAAACAATATAATTATGTCATCACTCCTGCATCTTTTTGTACTTATTCCTTTAGCAGGGTTTATAATTAGCTTGTTTATTCCTAAAAAACAAGAATCGCTTATTTCATGGACTGTTTTTGGTATTGTAGGTTTACATTTTATTGGATCCGTTGGTTTTTTTATTCTTTGGATGCTATGCGGACACCCAACATTAAATTTAAAGGATATTGCTCTTTACAGCACAGATAATTATGAATTTTTAGTTGATTTTTATTTTGATAAAATAACAGCCGTTTATCTTTTTGTAGGAGCCTTCTTAACTTTTTTAGTAACTGTTTATAGCAGAAGGTATTTGCACAGAGAGCCGGGCTACAAAAGGTTTTTCAATACCATACTTTTATTTTATTTTGGATATAACATCACCATTTTTTCGGGTAATTTTGAAACTCTTTTTATTGGCTGGGAAATATTGGGCATCTGTTCGTTTTTATTAATTGCATTTTATCGTGATAGATATTTGCCGGTAAAAAATGCGTACAAAGTTTTTTCTGTTTATCGCATTGGAGATGTTGGATTAATTCTGGCTATGTGGGCAAGCCATCATTTATGGCATGAGAATATTACTTTTTTAAAATTAAGCAATGCCGAGTTGGTACACGAACATCTTTCATCTCATAGTTTAATTGGAGTTTTTATTTCGTTAATGATTTTAATTGCAGCCGCGGCTAAATCGGCTCAATTACCTTTTTCCTCTTGGTTACCAAGAGCTATGGAAGGGCCCACGCCATCAAGCGCCATTTTTTATGGTTCGCTTTCTGTTCATATTGGTGTTTTTCTTTTACTAAGAACATTTCCTTTTTGGGAAAATCAAATTTCGGTGCGCATACTTATTGTTATACTGGGTTTACTTACCAGTGTTGTTGCTACACTAACAGCCAGAGTGCAATCAACTATAAAAAGTCAAATTGCATATTCTTCCGTAGCACAAATTGGTTTAATTTTTATTGAGGTTGCCATTGGGTTTGAAAAATTTGCGTTATTCCATTTCGCAGGCAATGCTTTTTTAAGAACCTATCAGTTGTTAGTTTCTCCATCATCGGTAAGTTATTTAATTAGAGAGCAGTTTTACAATTTTGTTCCACGCAAGCAAACCATAGAAAATTCTTTGCCAAGAAAAATTCAAAATTCTATTTATATGTTATCTGTTAAAGAGTGGAATTTAGATTCTTTTATGAATCGTGTTTTATGGACCCCTTTAAATAGAGCCGGAAAAAAATTAGATTTTCTAACTATTAAACGATTGCTCCTGTTTTTTATTCCTACCTATATGATTGGTTTGTTTGTTCTTTATAGGCACCTACCTATGCCTGCCGAAGTGCATGAATATTTGCCAACTATTTTTTCACTAATAGGGTTAATAACTGTACTAAAAGCATTTTCTGAAAGAAAAAACGTTGTGATGAGTTGGATTATGATTATTATGAATCACTTTTGGATGGCATTAGCCATTTCGTTTAACGAAGATTTTACATACAACCAAGTTTATCTTTATTTAAGCGGCGTTGTGGTTGCGGGTATAGTTGGTTATCTATGCGTTCGTAGATTAAAACGATTAGAAGGGTCTATTGATTTGAATCAGTTTTACGGTCACTCATACGAGCATCCAAAAATTGCCTTTGTTTTTTTACTCTCTTGTTTAGGTTTAACCGGCTTTCCCATCACTCCAACTTTTATAGGCGAAGATGTAATTTTTACACACATACACGAAGATCAAGCCGTGTTAGCATTATTTACCTCATTAAGTTTTATTGTTGATGGTATTGCTTTGGTAAGAATTTATGCGCGTGTATTCTTAGGCCCGCATGTAAAAACATACCACGAAACTGCTTACAGGTCGTCTTAACAAAATACGGATTTATAAAAAAACATGGAAACAACTGAAATAGTAATCGACAAAAAAACAAAAACTATGTCAACAAAAAATGAAATTCCATTAGATGGAATAGCAGGCATGAAACAAAATTTAGGTCCCGATTTTATATCAGGCCTATTGGTTTCATTGCTAGCATTACCTTTAAGTTTAGGTATTGCTAAAGCAAGTGATTTTCCTGCTATTTATGGATTAGTTACCGCCATTATTGGAGGCATAGTAGTTAGTTTTTTTGCGGGCTCACGCCTAACCATTAAAGGGCCTGCCGCCGGGTTAATTGTTATTGCATCGGGTGCAGTGGCTGCTTTAGGTGGTGGCGATGCAGGCTGGCATTTAGCTTTAGGTGCTATTGTTGCAGCTGGTTTGTTGCAAGTTTTATTTGGCGTCTTTAAAATTGGCAGCTTGAGCGATTTTTTTCCAGGAGCAGCTATACACGGTATGTTAGCCGCTATCGGGTTAATTATTATAAGCAAACAAGTACATAATTTATTAGGCATAAATCCGGCAGAATTAAAGGGTAAAGACCCTATTGAATTATACAAAATGATTCCTCAAAGTTTAATGCATGAAAACGCACACATAACTGAAATTGGGATAGCCTGCTTAATTATACTAATTGCTTTTTCATACATAAAAAGCACTAGCATTAAAAAAATTCCTGCACCATTAATTGTACTTATTGTAGCTATTCCATTTGGTATTATGTTAGATGTTAAGCATGAAGGTGCCGTACAAAATTTTGCTATGGTTAAAGTGGGCAGTATTATTGATGCCATTAGAGGCACTCAAATAAAAGATGGGGCTAAGGTTTTTAATACCGCACCTATTAACGTTAGCTTTAATGGTTTATCAGAACACTTGGGCGATTTTATACAGTACGTTATTTTGTTTGCCTTAATTGGAAGTATAGAAAGTTTGCTTACAGCAAAAGCTATTGATGGCTTAGATCCGTTTAAAAGAAAATCTAATTTTAATAAAGATTTAACCGCTGTAGGTATTGGTAATATGTTGTCAGGTATTTTAGGTGGTTTACCTATGATTAGTGAGGTGGCGCGTAGTTCGGCTAATGTAAGTAATGGCGCAAAAACACGTTGGGCAAATTTTTTTCATGGCGTAATTTTATTGGTGGCCTTGTTGCTTGGCGTAGCTGTTATAGAAATGATTCCAAACACCGCTTTAGCTGCCATGTTAATTTTTGTTGGCTTTAGATTGGCTCATCCAAAAGAGTTTGTACACATGTGGCATATTGGCAAAGAACAATTTGTAATTTTTTTAGTAACAGCTGTTATGTGTGCCGCAACAGATTTATTAATGGGTGTTGGAACCGGTATTTTATTGGAGTTTATTTTTAATGCTATCAATGGTGCAAGCATCCGTAATTTATTTAAATCACACACAGAAATAAATACAAACGAAAATAACATAAACGTAAAAATTAGTGGCGATGCCCTGTTCTCTAACTTTTTAGGGCTAAAGAAAAAAATATATGCTATTGATAAAGGCAAACAAGTAACCCTTGATTTATCAGCCTGCAAAGTAATTGACCATACTTCTCTAAAATCGCTTAGAGAATTTAAAACACAATACGAGAGTGATGGTGGTAGCGTTAGTCTTACCGGGTTTGAGTTACATAGCTCAAAAGGACATGATGATACGTCAACCCGCGTAAAAAATAATTAAAGAAATCTGTGCGCCTGTGTGAGATTCGTTTTTTTCGTTGTTGTTTGTTAAACGACTTACGTAGGTTGCACAGACCCATTTTACAAGTGAATCTAAAAAATAAATTGAAAGAAAAATGAACAGAATAAAATCAATTGCATTAAGTTTGATGGCAAGCGCATCCGTATTTGCGCAAGCACAAGAGGTTATTGCTCCGGCAGTTACTAGTGCTCCATCAACCATAGATAAGTTAAAACAACGTTTTGCTAAAGATGGGTTAAAACTTTATTTATCTGATGATAGTACACATTGGTTAAAAGCTACGTGTGTGTTGCAAGCGCAACTACGTAATGATTGGAACAACCCCGGCAGCACCGTATATGGTTATGCACAAAGTCAAACAGTTGATGCCGGTTTGCGCCGATTACGTTTTCAATTACTTGGGCAATTAACCGACCATTTTTTTGTTTACGTGCAGTTTGGTATGAACAACTTTAACTACTTGTCTCCGCGTAAGCAAGGTGCATTTTTTCATGATGCCGTAGCTGAGTATAAAGTTTGGAAAAAGAAAAAATACCTATCAATTGGTGCAGGACTAACAAGTTTAGGTGGCCCATTACGTTACTCAGCTCCAGCAGTTGGAAGTATTTTAATGGCAGATGCTCCTGTCTATCAGCAAACAACTACTGATCAAAGTGATCAATTTGGCCGTAAGTTAGGTGTTTACATAAAAGGGCAAATACACAAGTTTGATTATCGTATTGGCGTTGGTAAGCCTTTTCCGGTACAAACTATTGTAGCTCCAAATGGCGCGGCATTAGTTCCAACAACAGGCATAGCCTTTGATACAGCCTATGCTACTACTGCTAAATTTTCGCCTGCTCTGGCAGCACTACAATATCAAGCCTATTTAAAATGGCACTTTTTTGATGTAGAAGCTAATGATGTATCTTACAATCCCGGAACTTACTTGGGTAAAAAACGTATGCTTACTTTAGGTGCTGGCATTCAGTATCAAAAAAATGCGATGCGTTATTGGGATTCCACCGCTTTACCAATTAGTGCAGCCGTTATAACTAAAGAGCTTTCTACCAAATTAATAAATCATGATTTGTTAATTGTAGGTGCCGATTTGTTTTATGATTCATACATCAATAAAGAAAAAGGAAACGCCATTAGTGCTTATGGTGCGTGGTCTTATGCCGATTATGGAAATAATTATTTACGTTATAATGGCGCAATGAATATGACAAACGGTTCTAACGGAAATCAGGGCGTAAACAACAAAGCATACGGAAATGCCTTTCCAATGATGGGCACAGGTAATACCGAGTTTGTGCAAGTTGCCTATAAATTTAAAAACGATTTACTAAAAAAACGCGGAACCCTTCAGCCATATATAGGCGTACAGGTAAGCCAATATCAAGCATTGCAATACACTAATATGACCGTGGTAGATGCAGGTGTTAACTGGTTAATTTCAGGCTATCATAAAATAAGCCTTAACTACCAAAGTCGCCCCGTGTATGAATTAAACACAACTACAAAAAATTACACCGATGTTGAATCGGCTCGCCGTGGCATGTTATATCTGCAATATCAAATTTCTTTCTAATAGGAAGTGATTTATTGTATCTGAAGTGATTTTATCCTTTCTTAAGTTTTATAGCTAAACAATAAAAGACTATTGTCTTATTTAAATTATTAGCATAATTTTGGTTTAGGTAAAACATTCTATGAAAAAAATAATACTACTGATAACCCTTACAATAAGCCTACCTACCTTTGGTCAATCTAACGTTTACAAACCATTTTCTGAGATATACGGAGCTTGGTGGATAAGAACTGATAGGTATTTCGGTATTGGAACTGGTAATGTTCAAACATCCATTACTGATGAATTATATTTTACCTCAGGAGACACTATAGTAAACGCTTTAAAGTATAAAAAAGTAAATTATCAGAATAAAGGTAATGCATTCGGACCAGTACCCCCTTTAAATTACATATTTAATGGTGGAGCATACAGTTTTTCTTACAGGAATGATTCTTTGAATAAAAAAGTTTATATTCTTTTAGCCGACAGTTTACAAGAAACATTATGGTATGATTTTAATTTGCATTTGGGTGACACTTTAAAGAACACTTATTCTGTTAGTAATTTTGGGGCTGCTTCACCTCCAAATAAATTATTAAGCGTAACACTAATAGATAGCGTATTAATTTGTAATAATTATTACAAGAGTTATGGGATAACATCTTCACAGCAAAATGTAGGTACATATAACTGTTTCTATTTGATAGAAAGCGTTGGCTTTACCACAAATTTTATTAATGCTTTATTCGGAAATAATTGTTTTTTTGAACCAACTGTAGTACCTAATACGTACAGTTGGTCATTAGATGCTTGTCCTAATGATTTAGCTGTAAAAACCAATATGGCAAATACTGTGTCTGTTAAATTGTATCCAAACCCAGTTAACAGTACATTAAATATTAATACCTCCATTATAAATGAAAAAACTCAAATAATTATCGCAGATATTTTAGGAAGAGAAATAGTAAATCAAGCCGAGGAAAACACAAGCGGTTTTGTCTTAAATACAAGTAACTTGCCAAACGGTATTTACTTTATAAGTATAAAATCAAAAAGCATTAACTGCACTCGAAAAATATTAGTGCAACATTAATTTCATTTTTTAGTGCTACTAAAACCTCATACGCATAAAGCCCATACTAAGTGATAGGTTTGGGCCATTTTGAGTAAAAAAAGTTACAATATCACGAGAAGCCACGCCAGCCTCGTATGTGCCACCCTTAGCAATAAAAATTATTCCTAAAGGGATTTGATTTCCGTAATAACCACCATGCACAAAACCCGCCTGTAACTTTAACCATTTTACAGGCATAAAATCTCCACCAATACTCATTACAGGGTTTGTAAAACTTCCGGGCGATGTGGTGTTTAACGGCACTATAAAATCAACACCTACTTCTCCTTTTTTGCCAAGCACTAAACTGGCACCTGCACGCATCATGCCAGGCAACTGCGTGGTTATAGATTTTTCGCCTTGTAAGCTAACCAAGCCGCCCGCACCCGCACTAAACATATTACTTAGTTGCGAAATCATGTTATAATTTTGTAAGCCTGCGTTAGTTGTTTTAACCATAAAAGTATCTTTCAGCGTATAAGCGTTTCCTTTCCAAACAATAGACCCCACATTATTAATAGCAACACCAATTTTAAGTTTGTTTTTTATGATGGCATTTACACCAAAATCAAATCCATAACCATTACCAACAGTTTTTGGTAAACCGCCAGATTGCGTTACCTGGTTAGCTTGGGCGGCAGCGGCTCCATAATTAATATTAAAAGCCGGAGAAATAGAACTAAACCCACTTAAATGATTGTTGCTTGACTGCACATCTAAAAGCGCAAGTCCTTGCACGTATTTAATACCAACCCCTCCAAACAAAGCAAAAATACTGTCGCCAAAAATTTTACGTCCGTATGAAAAATTATATTCTCTAGTCCAGGTTAATTTTATTTCAGAACCATTTAACACTTTAGATAAAAGTTGTGGCGCATTGCTATACCCTTGGGCAACCAGCTTTGCCGTATCCGGACTAAGATTAGGATGATTAGCAATATTTTGCGAAGTGCCTGCAGATGTTACAATAGTAAGCGAATCGAAAATACTGGATGTTTTACCTAAGAAAAAAAGATTGGCCGCATTAGAACCAAACTTGGTATAAAGCTGCATGTGATCAACTATTCTAAACGCAAAGCCACCTGCTTTTTTTGTAGTAATAGCCGCACCAAATACACTGGCATCTATATTCATAGTGGTACCTGCTTCTGCAAATGTAGATGCCGCACCTACTTTTTGTTCATACGTTAAGTTATTGCTGTTTCCGCTTATAATACTTGTAACGCTGCTACGTAACTGATCTTTAGTAAGCGCATCCGAAGAAATAGAAGCTCCAAATTCTGCAAAGCCCATGGCAAATTTTTTGTTCGAAAATTTCCAAGCCCAACCTAAGTTAGCAGGGTTTATACCTATGGCTTCATAATCGGTTGCAAAGGTTGTAGCACAGCCACGACCCGCATTGGTAAACGAACTATATTCTTGTTGTGCGTTTGCAAATAAAGAAACAAACAGAGCAAGAGCTAAAAAATACTTTTTCATGCAATACTAATTTTGCGAAAAGTAGTAAAAATAATATTAATCAAATTTATAACTTTGCACTAATGACTAAGCTAAGTGTTAACATTAATAAAATAGCCACCTTGCGTAACGCGCGTGGAGGTAATACTCCAAACTTAATACAAGTTGCCAAAGATTGCGAACATTTTGGAGCGCAAGGAATAACAGTACACCCTCGTCCTGATGAAAGACACATACGTTATGCTGATGTACACGATTTAAAAAAAATTGTTACAACCGAGTTTAACATTGAAGGTAATCCGCGCGAGCAAAAATTTATTGATTTGGTTTTAGATGTAAAGCCTACACAAGTTACATTGGTGCCTGATGCGGATGGACAGCTTACATCAGATCATGGCTGGGATACGGTTAAGCATAAAATATATTTGAAAGAAATTATCTCTATGCTTAAATCAGAAGGCATCCGCACTTCTGTTTTTGTGGATGCCGATTTAAAAATGATTGAAGGTGCTAAAGAAATCAATACCGATAGAATTGAACTTTATACCGAATCGTACGCTAAAAATTTTCATATAAACAGAGAAAAAGCCATTAAACCTTTTGAAGAAGCGGGCTTATTAGCTTACGAATGTAATTTAGGTTTAAATGCCGGGCACGATTTAAGTATGGATAACCTTAAATTCTTTAAAGAACATTTACCTCACTTACTGGAGGTTTCTATTGGACATGCACTTATTTCTGACGCATTATATTTTGGTTTAGAAAATACCATTATGATGTATAGAAGACAGTTGCAATAATATTTTCTTAACAAAGTATAAAATAATAGCATGTAAAATGTTTTTACATTTGCCGTGTTAAAATTAACACTAACCAATTCAAAATAAAATCATGATCAAAACAAAAACATTAATTGGCGCATTAGCCATTGCTGTATGCAGCTTAAGCGTACACGCACAACAATTAAAAGTTCCGGCACCAAGTCCGGCACAAACTGTAAAACAAAACTTTGCTTTAGGCGAAGTGAGTTTTGAGTATTCTCGTCCGGGAGTTAAAGGCCGTGTTATATTTGGCGATGTAGTTCCTTTTGGTAAAGTTTGGCGTACAGGTGCTAACGCAACTACAAAAATTACATTTACAGAAGATGTAAAATTAGAAGGCAACGATGTAAAAGCTGGTACGTATGGTTTATATACTATTCCAAATAAAGATAGCTGGGATATTATGTTGTACAAAGATTTAACCTTAGGCGGTAACGTAGCCGAGTACAAACAAGAAAACGAAGTGTTACGTTTTAAAGTAAAACCAACTGTTTTAGGTAACAAAGTAGAATCGTTTACTATTAATATGGATAACGTTTTACCAACATCTGCAACTATTGAGTTGATGTGGGAAAACACACGCGTGCCAATTATGCTTACTACTGATATTGATGCTAAAGTGATGAAAAACATTGATGCATCTTTAACAAATGATAACCGTCCATATTTTCAAGCGGCTAGTTATTATTATGAAAACAACAAAGATTTAAAACAAGCCTTAACATGGGTAAATAAAGCTACCGAACAAAACCCAAAAGCTTATTGGATCATGTTATTAAAAGCAAAAATTCAATATAAATTAGCGGATAAAGTTGGCGGAAAAGCAAGCGCAGAAAAAACAATTGCATTAGCTACCGAAGATAAAAATGATGATTATGTAGCTATGGCTAAAAAATTAATGGCTGATAACAAATAAATTATTTTTTATTGAATATAGAAAGGCTTCGTGTAAATACGAGGCCTTTTTTGTTTATATAATTTTATGTTTGCATTAGGAATTAAGTTCATTATTTTAGTTTAGCATAATGCTAAAAAAGCATACGAAGCGAAAAGCCCATCGGCAAATATATTTCTTGCAATGCACAAGCTCGCTCAAACAAGTAGTATTGTTTGTCGTATTCGAAATAACAATAGTGCCTGTACGCTTATTAAACCTAATTAACCTATACTCCGTTTCTATAAGTAATACGGTTTGTTTCTGAACCGTTTTTATCATAAAAAATCCAAGTGCCATCAGGTACGCTTTGTTCATGCCCTTTGCGCTTATCTTTTATAACCGTATAATTCATTACACTTTGTAACTTTTGGTTGGGTTGCCAAACAATACTCTTGCCAGATAGATGTCCGTTTTTAAAGTGCTGCTGGCGTTGCATGCCGCCAGTTTCGTAATAATACTGCCATGTGCCGGTTTGTTTACCACGGTGGTATTTGCCTTTACTATCAATAAACCCATTTTCGGTATATTGTATAAAGTTGCCATGTTTAAAGCCCATTACATAATTAGCAATTTCTCTTGGCTTGCCGTTGCGCTCAAACCAATACTGCCATTTACCATCTTTTTGACCACCTTTATAATTACCTATGTAATTTGCTTTACCGTTGCTATAAAAGCCTTGCCAAAGACCATTCATTATACCTGCAGCAAAAAAACCTTTATCGCTAAGCTGCCCATTTTGCCACCAAGATTGCCACTCGCCCTCTGCCTTATTGTTTACATAATTACCTTCTTGTAATTTTTTTCCATTTTCAAAAAAGGTGGTCCATAAGCCATGTTTTAAATCGTTTGCAAAAACACCTTGTTTCCACAGCTCACCTGTTTTGTACCAGTATTTCCAAGTGCCTGTTTGTTTATCATCAGCAAATTCTCCTTCGCTTTCTTTTTTTCCGTTTTCAAAAAAATAAGTCCAAAGACCTTCACGCAAGTTGTTGTTAAATGTGCCCTTAAATTCTAAGCCACCATTGGTGCGGTAAAAGCTCCACAAGCTATCTTTTTTACTTTCTATGTATTTTCCGGCAGATTTAATTGTTCCATCCTGAAAGTAGTTTTTGTAAGGGCCATTTATTTTACCGTTAACATAGGTAGTGGTTGATTCTAAAGCCCCGTCTTCATAATAAAATTTCCACAATCCGTTTTGTAAGCCGTTTTGGTAAATTCCTTTACCACGTAATATATTTCTTTCGGTTACTAAAGTAAGTGTGCCGTTTCCGTTTGTGATAACCTGTTTGTTATCTTCATTCCAAAGGTTCATCAGGTATTCAACACTATCTCTATATTCTTTCTCTAATTTAATTTTTCCGTTTTCATAAAATTCGGCAAACTTGCCACAAGGTTTGCCATTGCAATAATTTTCTTGCGATTGGATGTTTCCGTTTTTATAATAATTAACTAATGGGCCGTTTTTTTTATCGTTTTCAAACAAACCATCGCTTTGTAATTTTCCGTTATCGTAATAATATTTCCAAGAGCCTTGTCGTTTGCCATAGGCAAAACTTTCTACGCTACGTAAATCTCCATTTTCAAAATAAGAAGTCCAAATACTATCAGGTCTGTCGTTTTTAAAAACAGTTTCCTGAGCTATTTTGCCGCTATTATAATAATATAAATTATGTCCTTGCTTTAATCCGTTTTGATACTGCTCTACAGCTTTGGGTTTGCCGTTTTCATAAAAAAATTTCCAAATGCTATCTTGTTGCCCATGCTTATACCAACCCAATCGGGCAATTTTGCCGTCTTTAAAATAATTAACGGTTTTACCATTTGCAACGCCACGTTTGTAATTATCCTCAGATTTTATTTGTTTTTTATCTTCATCCCAATACTCAAAACGCGGTTGAGCCAAATTGATAAGAGGTAAACAAAATAAAAGACAGGCAATAATTTGTTGGAATTTTTTCATCAACACAAAAGTAAAAATTGAACCATTTTAATTTTAAATACCTCTTAAAACTTGTAAACATATTTAGCCATAAATTGCGCAGATTAACACCGATAATTTAATGGAGTTTATTTGCCACAAAGGCAAAGCTCTTCTTTGGTAAGGGTTTGCTTTTGACCCGGCAATACAGAAACTTCTTTCATATAAATAATTTGCAGATAAGAAATTGTATTATCAGGATGGCTTATATTCCAATCTTTGAGCAAGTAATTACAAAAATAAGGGCGCATAAACTCATTAGATGTAAAAATATAATTCTCATAAAACTTGCGCCATCTATCATCTTTAATATAATTTAATACATTGTAAGGCTTTGAGTAATCAACTATTTTGCCGTTTCGGTTTACATCAATTTGTAACGAATTTTTTGTAGTGCCCTGCATAATATACCAGCCATCATCTTTAAAAACTGTAGGCGCAAACATGCCCCAATTTTGATTAAAGCGTAGCCTATATCCAAACGTAAAAAATTCATTAGAAACAGTTAGTCCTGAACCAATTACCGTGCTTATGTTCCAGAGCAAGCCAAGCGCGATGCAAAAAAACAGGAGTGAATTTTTTATTACATTAAAATAATAGTTAGTAGTAATTTTTTTGAGAAAAGAAAAACGCTGCAAATTTGTTTGATTTTGTTGTTTGCGTACAAATTTTTTATCAACCCAATTCATTACTTCTGTAGGAAGCAATCCTATCAAGGTTACCAGCCCTATTAAATAAAATAAACCCACAAATAAAGTAAGTGCAATACTGATTTGAAACATTACAATACATAAAACAAACAGCAACCTAAAGCGTGCATTTTTAAACGGAATAAACAATAAAAATGGAGCAAGCATTTCGAACCATCGCACAAAAATGGTCAGATATTTTAATGCTAAAGGATATGATAATAACATCTTTCCCAAAGGCCATGTCATTTGGTCGAGGCTAAGGGCATAGTATATAGCAGTACCTTCACTATTCCATTCGGCGCCGGTTTTTAATAAACCTGTAAAAAAGTAAACCGAAAAAAGTAAGAGTGTGTATCCCAACGTAGCAACTGATAAAACTTTTTTCCTTTTGTCATGCTGAGCTTGTCGAAGCATGGAATCAAGTGAATAAAAATTACCCCAGGGTAAAAATATAGCCCAAAATAAAACCAGCCGTAATAAATCATCTCCACCCTGTAAGATAAGCGTGTTACGGTTTTGCAACGATGTTAGTAAAAACCAGGTTAATAAAGTAGCCAATTTAGTTTTATATCCAACTAATAAAAAAAGATACACAACCCCGGTAATAATAAACACCATTAGGGCAAACAAATAGGTATCACCAAGCTGAAAGAGCGAGAAATAGCCGGGTTTCCAAAAAGAAAGTTCAACTTCATTAAATGGTATTGCTCCGTTTTGGGTGTAATGCGCTGTTAAAGAACTTGCCCGTATGCACAAATCAAGCAATAAAAGTAGAGCCAGAGCTATGCGCATTAAACTAAGCGCGCGCACGTCAAGGCCATATAAATTTTTTAGGCGGATATAAAAACGGGGTATAAAATTCGCACTTATCACAGCTTGTTACCTTTTATCAAAACAATAAAAACTTAGCTTGTTTAATTTTACTTTTGTGTGAAGATATGCAATTACCCATAATACAGATTATTAACGTTACAAAAAAGTACGTAATAGGTACAGAGGTTATCAATGCCCTAAACGGTGTATCATTAACCGTTCAAAAAAACGAATATGTGGCTTTAATGGGCCCATCGGGTAGCGGGAAATCTACCTTAATGAATATGCTTGGTTGCCTTGATACACCTACAAGTGGGGAATACATATTAAACCAAATACCTGTTGCCAAAATGAGCGACAATGAACTTGCCGAAGTGCGTAATAAAGAAATTGGCTTTGTGTTTCAAACATTTAATTTATTGCCACGTTCATCTACCTTAGAAAACGTAGCCCTGCCTTTAGTGTATGCCGGCATTAAAAAAGAAGAGCGAGAAAAACGTGCCAAAGAAGTGCTTGAGCAGGTTGGTTTGGGCAATCGTATGAGTCATAAACCTAACGAGCTATCTGGCGGACAAAGACAACGGGTTGCCATTGCTCGTGCCTTGGTAAACAAACCCGCCATTATTTTAGCCGATGAGCCAACCGGTAACTTAGATAGCAAAACATCTATAGAAATTATGGCTCTTTTAGAAGATATACATAAACTAGGTAACACTATTATTTTAGTAACCCACGAAGAAGATATTGCTCATTACGCTCACCGTATTGTTAGATTACGTGACGGTGTTACAGAGAGTGATGTATTGAACCCTAAATAAATTTGGGCGTTCCCTTTGATTACAAAGGGCGGGCTTTACGCGGCAATCTTTTATCGATTACAATAAAAGGATTTCTGCCACAATCCCTAACGCAAAACAACAATATAAATCAGCAAAGCACTTACTTTATTTGTAGTATTTCAAATTTTGTAAGACAAAATAAACAGCCTATCCGTAAACATAACCACTTGTAATAAAATACGCTGTAAATCATATAAAAATTGCATTTTTGCATCAAATTAAAAATATATGTCAGGTAAAAAATTACTTATAGGGGCATTAGCCATATTGTCTTTATCTCAAACAGCATTTGCTCAGAAAAAAAATAAAAAAAATAAGCAGGAAGAAACAGTGGTTGTAAAAACAGATACCGTTTTTATAGACAAAAAACCAGAACTGCCTACTCCTAAAAGATACCAGGCAACAAATACTAAAAGTAATGATATTACACACACCAAACTTGAAGTAACATTCGATTGGCAAAACCAATGGTTATTTGGTAAAGCTACCCTTGATATTAAACCTTATTTCTATTCAGTAAAAAAATTGTACTTAAATGCGCGCGGTATGGATATATACAAAGTGCAATTAGTTGGTGTAAAAGGAAACACGGATTTAAAATATGTTTATGAAAACGATTCTTTAAAAATTGATTTAGATAAAGAGTATACACGCAATGATAAATACACCGTTTTTATTGATTACAAGTCAAAACCAAATGAGCTAAAAGCCGGTGGCAGTAAAGCAATTACAGATGATAAAGGTTTGTATTTTATCAACCCTAAAGGAGAAGACAAAAATAAAATGCCTCAAATTTGGACGCAAGGTGAAACACAAAGTAACTCGGCTTGGTTTCCAACTGTAGATAGTCCGAATGAAAAATTTACCGATGAAATTTACATTACTGTTGACGATAAATATACAACACTTTCTAACGGTTTACTTTTAAAGCAAACCAAAAATGCAGATGGAACACGTACGGATTATTGGAAAATGGATTTGCCTCACTCTGCTTATTTAGTAATGATGGGCATTGGCGAGTTTAAAAAAATAACCGATACACCTTGGAAAGGGAAAGAAGTATCGTATTATGTTGAAGCAAAATACGAGCCCTATGCAAAAAACATGTTTGGTTTAACGCCTGAAATGATTGAATTTTATTCTAACAGGTTAGGCACTCCATACGCTTGGCAAAAATATGCACAAATTGTTGCCCGCGATTATGTATCAGGTGCAATGGAAAACACTTCAGCTACTTTGCACGGCGAATTTTTGTATCAAACAGAACGAGAATTATTAGATGGTAGCAAAGGTGAGGATGTTATCTCACACGAATTATTCCACCAATGGTTTGGAGATTTAGCAACTGCTGAAAGCTGGAGCAATCTTTCTTTAAACGAATCGTTTGCAACCTACGGCGAATATTTATGGCAAGAATACAAGCACGGAGTTGATGCTGCCGATGCGCATAGCTATGGTAGCAGACAAGGTTATATGATGCAATCTTCACAAAAAGACCCTCCGCTTATTCGTTTTTCTTATGAAAACCGTGAAGATATGTTTGATGGAATTAGCTACAACAAAGGTGGACAAATACTACATATGCTGCGTAAACAAGTTGGTGATGATGCTTTTTTTGCTTCCCTAAAATTATACTTAGAAAAAAATCGCTTTAAAAATGCAGAAGTGCACGATTTACGTTTAGCTTTTGAAGAAACAACCGGCGAAGATTTAAATTGGTTTTTTAATCAGTGGTACATGACAGGTGGGCACCCTATACTTGACATTACTTACAATTACGATGCAGCTGCAAAACAGGTAAAAATTAAAGTAGAGCAAAAACAAGATTTTGAAGAAAACCCACTTTACAAAATGCCGGTGTATGTTGATTTGTATTTTGGTGATGGCACAAATAAAACTGTTAGAAGAGAGAAAATTACCGTTACTCAAGTAAGCGAAGAATTTACTTTTGCATCCGATAAAAAACCTTCGTTAATTAATTTTGATGGCGAGAAACAATTGCTTTGTGTAAAAAATGAAAACAAAACTATTGATGAGTATGTGTACCAATATAAAAATGCGCCTAAGTATTTAGACAGGTTAGAAGCGCTTAATCAATTTAAAGATAATGCTATTACCAATGCTTCTGTTTATACCACTGCTAAGCTTGCGTTAAATGACAAAATGCCAGACCTTAGAGTAAAAGCCATTAAACTTTTTGAAGAAGCTGATGCAGCAAAACTTACCGAGTTAAAACCATTGCTTATAAAATTGGCACAAACAGATGAAAAAACAAAAGTACGCGCAGAGGCTATTAATTTTTTAGCTAAACATTATAAAGGCGACGCTGATGTTAAAGCTATTTACACCACTGCACTTGCCGAAAGATCTTACGCTGTTATTGGCGCTGGTTTAGATGCATTGGCAAAAGAAAACCCACAGGCGGCTATGCAAAAAGCAAAAGAGTTGGAAAACGAAGACAGTGATAACATACGTTTTACCATTATGGATTTATACACCGCTAATGGTGATGACAAAAACAACGATTTTTTTGTAAAACAAAAAGACAACTTTACAGGTTTTGAAGCCATTGGTTTTGTAAACAACTACGGTCAGTTTTTAAAACATTGCACTAATGATGAAACTGTGCTTGGTGGCGCTAACCTTATTAAAACTTATACTGCAAAAGGCAAAAATGCTTACGTAAAATATTCTGCACAAAAAGCATTGAAAGACTTAATGAAAATGTATCAGGATAAAGAAGATGAGCTAACTTCTAAATTAGAAGATATTAAAAAACAAAACGGAGATGCATCTTCTATAAACAACCAACTTACTAAAGTTACTGCTACAAAAAATAAATTAAAAGAAATTTACGAAGCTTCTAAAGCGTAATTTACAATCGCACTTCCAAAAAAGCCTGCTTGAAACTAAGCGGGCTTTTTTGTTTTGGCGTTCCGTTGATTACAACGGCGGGCTTTACGTTACAAGTTTTTGGATTACCAAAAAGCTTTTCACTACAATCCCTAACGCATTAACCTATTTACTCAAAATCTTAAACTCCGTGCGGCGGTTTTGTTGGCGACCATCATCTGTTTCGTTAGTTGCAATAGGCACAGTTTCTCCATATCCTTTAGCTTCTAAACGAGTAGTTGCAATACCTTTACCAATTAAATAATTCACCACCGATTGTGAGCGTTGTTGTGATAGCTTCATATTATAATCATCGCTACCCTTGCTATCGGTATGACTGCCTAATTCTATGCGCAAAGTTGGGTTATCAACTAATAATTTTATTAAACGATCTAACTCATTGGCAGATTCAGAACGAATTGTTGCTTTATCAAAATCGAAAAAGATGTTGCGCAATACAATAGATTTACCCACATCAATTTTTTTCAATTCAATATTTTTTTCTACCTCTTGGAAATCAGCCGTAGCAGGTAAATCAAAGTTTTCTGAATGAAATAAATATCCATCTTTCTTAACGGCTATACCATAATTTTTTCCTGACGGTAAAGACACCAAATACTTGCCTGTTGCACTGTTTGAATTAAATGTAGCTATCACTTCATTTTTTGTATTATCAACCAATTCTATTTGTGCTTCCAAAGGTTGTTTAGTTTGCTCATCGCTTATTATACCTTTTAGCATCGTCATTTTTGGACCTTTGCTTACAATTTTTTCTGCTTTAAAATCGCTAACAGGCGCAGCAACGCTGGCCAATAAATTATCCTCGTTCATTAACATCGGATTTTTTTCTGGGCCTAAAAATGTAATACGGTAAATATCGGTTTTACCATAACCACCTTGTTTGGCCGATGCAAAATAACCGTGGTAGCCACTTCCGCTAATTACAAAAAACACATCATCCTCTGGACCATTAATAGGGTAGCCCAAATTTTCGGGTGTACTCCATTTACCATTTTCAAAAGTAGATTTAAAAATATCATATCCTCCCATAGTATTATAACCTTTCGAGCTGAAATAAATAGTCTTTCCATCAGGGTGCATAAACACACCTTCTTCGGCATATTTGGTATTTAAAGCCGGACCCACATTTTGCGCCATTGCCCAATTGCCTTTTGCATCGGCCTGACAAACATATAAATCTCCGTCGCCAATGCCGCCTTCTCTATTACTTATAAAGTAAAGTTGCTTACCATCGTATGATATACTAACCGAAGTTTCGTGTGCTTTAGAATTTACATTTTTACCTAAATGCTCTGGTTTAGACCAGGAGTTACCCACTAGGTGACTCACATATAAATCTCCGCCATCTTTTTCTTTAAATCGATAAATAAACATGGTGGTTCCATCTGCAGATAAACCAGCTGTAGCATCATGGTCTTCCGTATTAATGGTTGTTCCCATATTTTGTGCAGGACTCCACTGTCCATTAACTTTATTAGACAAATAAATGTCCTCGTAGTACGCACCATTCTCAGGATCTTTTTTTGCTCCGGTAGAATTATCACGACATGAAGTAAAAATAACTATAGATTCATCTGCGTTAATAAATGCACTATACTCAGGATAAGATGTATTGATAGCAGGTCCTAAATTATCTACAAACGTACGCACCGGATGCGCCACCAATTCTCTACCGCTTTTGCACTCGCCTATTTTTTTATCTAACTCTTCTAAAAACGAAGCATTATCTTTTGCCTTTGTGTTTACATACGTTCTTGCAAGTGAGTAATATTTAATAGCATCGTCCCAATTTAAATTTAATTGATTTGCCCAGGCCAATGCATAAACATCATCGGGCTCGTTAGCAGTTGGGTTTAGCCTATACGCAGTTTCTAAACATTTAAGCGCTTTTTCTGAGCGAGGCTCAAATACAAAATAAATAAAGCCCAACATAAAATTAAGCTGATCGTTATTAGGATTTAACGCTTGTGCTTTTTCTAACAAGGGTAACGCCTGCTGAAAATAAATATCGCCCGAGTGCGCATAATCATGCCTGCTTACCGGATAGAATTTATGTATAGCCACATATTGTTCTAATAAAAAATCGTATTCTTTCTTGCCTATTTCAAAAGCATCTTTACCATCTTCATACGCTTTTTTAGCTTCTTTTAGTTGGTCTTTTTGCGGAAAATGCGCTTTATCAAAAGGTACACTTTGTGCATTGGTTAAAAAAACAAATGCAGCTGAAAATATAAGTGATAGAATTATTTTTTTTGAATTG
>CAIXZI010000447.1 GCA_903923915.1 uncultured Bacteroidota bacterium | reverse complement strand
ATTATCAGCATATTTTAGATAGCATTCCGTTTGATTTGGCACGTTATGTAAATACATATGCCGATTATGAATTAAAGAAACAACAGCGCATCACCATCCAAAAATTGTTTAAAGAAAAAAATAATGACTTGCCAATTTATAAAATAATAAACGATAAAGGCTTTATATTCTTTAAAGATGAAGCTTATCATCGGATTCAATTAGTTGCATACGATTTTAATAACCAGAAAGATGAAGTTGCTTTTGTTGTAAAAACAGTGCCATCAACTGCAAAGAAAGAATCTTTTGGTGGTTTAAATAATTGCTTAGAACTTTTTAAATCAAATGCAGCAGAGTACAGTTTAGAACTCCCTGCTAAAAGTTTGTATGAAGATGCAAAACTATTAGTGTCTTTTCAAAATAATACACTTTCTTTTACTGCAGAAAGATATGATATTCCATTTCAAAATAATTGCATTATCACCTTAAAAACGCCTCAAAACCTTATAAAATATGGCAACAAGCTTTGTGTAGCCGATGTAACTAAGGGTTCAAAAAGTTATGTAGATGGAAATTTTGAAAACGGGTTTGTAAAAGCAAACATCAAAACATTTGGAAAATATAAAGTAGATGCTGATACTGTTGCTCCGCAAATAACTTTACTATCACAAAAAAAATCACCTTATAAAACAAACAATATTGTTTCTTTTAAAGTAAGTGATAGCTATAGTGGTATTGGCGTTTTTAAATTGCACCTTAACGGTAAATGGCACTTGGCAGAATACGAGCGTAAAACCAACACCATCTTCTTTACCATTGATGAAAAGGTAACCAAAGGCAGCGTAATACTTAACTTACAGGTAAGCGATAAAAAAAATAATCAAGCAAATTTTCAAACTACTTTGCTTGTTGAATAAAACTTTGTTTTAGAATAATGTTTGATATGCGTTGTCATGTTGAGCTTGTCGAAACATATGCGTGGCAGCCCAAATCCTTCGACAGGCTCAGGATGACCCCTTCTATAACGAAATAACCTTACATAAATTCTAACATTATTCTACAGCGCAACTTTATTTTATAATTTTTATATATTTGATTAATATCTTAACCCTTATTTATGCAACCAATAAAACTTGTTTTTGTACACGGCTATAGTGTTACAAATCTTAATACTTACGGGGAACTTCCTTTACGTTTACGTGCCGAAGCTGCACAAGCAGATATAAATATTGAGGTAGAAGAAATTTTTCTGGGCAGGTACATTAGTTTTGATGACGTTGTTCGTTTAAATGATGTTTCAAAAGCATTTGAAGCTGCCATAAAAGATGTAGTGCCTGATGGTTCTCGCTTTATGTGCATTACACATTCTACCGGAGGCCCCGTAATTAGAAATTGGTGGAACATGTATTATAAATCGGGTATTTGTCCTATGAGTCATTTAATTATGTTAGCGCCTGCAAATTATGGTTCTGCTTTGGCACAATTAGGTAAAGGCAAATTAAGCCGTTTAGCTTCATGGTTTGATGGAATAGAGCCAGGACAAGGTGTTTTAGATTGGTTGGAGCTGGGCAGTTCAGAAGCGTGGGCGCTAAATAAAGAATGGATACTTAACGGAGAATCAAAAATCAATTCGTCAAATACATTTCCTTTTGTGCTTATCGGACAAGATATTGATCGTAAATTATATGATGTACTTAATTCTTATACTGGAGAGTTAGGTTCTGATGGTGTGATGAGGACTGCTGCAGCTAATTTACAGGCAAGATACGTTTCACTAACTCAGTCTGCTCCTGTAAAAGATAGTTCAGGAAAATACAGTGCAGATAAATTAGTGGTGGCCGATTTTAAAGAAGCAACTAAAACTCCTTTGCGTGTGCTTACAAAAAAATCTCACTCGGGCGATGAAATGGGTGTTATGAAAAGTGTGAAAAAAGATATTGCAAACGATTCAAACAGTGAAACTATACAAGCTATTTTAGATTGCATCAAAGTTCAAACAAAAGATGATTATAATGCCTTGATAACAAAGTTTGTAAACGAAACTCAAACTGTACAACAAAATGAAAAATTAGAAAGCGACAAAGGTTTGTTTACCACGCACAATTATATTCATGATAAATTCTCTATGGTAATTTTTAGGGTGTTTGATACCGAAGGAAGGGCTGTTACAGACTTTGATCTTATACTAACTGCCGGACCAAATGACGATCCTAATCATTTACCAACAGGCTTTTTTGCAGACAGGCAAGTGAACAGCCTCCATAGAAATACGCTTACCTACTTTTTTAATTATGATATAATGAATGGGTGTGATGCGGTAGTAGATGCATCAGGTAAGGTAATACGAGAAGCCATTACAGGGGCACAAATGCTTGGTTTTATAATTAAGCCTCGTCCGGATAATGGTTTTGTTCAATACCTTCCTTGTAAAATGGAAGCATCTATACAAATGTTAGAAACTGCATTGCATCCAAACGGAACAACTTTAATTGATATTTGTTTGCAGCGCGTTATAAATAAAGAAGTGTTTAGGTTAGAGCTTTTACAAGGCAATGAAATGCCTTCTAAATTGGCCGGAGATTTTAAAGATACCGAGCCTGGCGCTGATATGGTAAACGTTTAATGGTTAAACATCCAGTAAATTAGCCTCTTCCAGCACATCAATTATATTGTAGTAAGTGTTATTAAGCATAGATGGAATTTCCATTTTACTTTTCCATCCAACTTCTGTTATGCTTTCTTCTAACTGCGGTACTAAGTTTGTTTCGTTACACAACATGTTATACCAATAGGTCTTTTTAAAAGCCCAACCTTTTTTAAATTCATAAATATGATAGGTGTTTACTAAAAAATCTAATAATGTAATGTCTTTTAAGCCGCATTCTTCTTGGCATTCACGCACGGCAGCATGTTCGGGTAATTCTTTCTTTTCTAATTTTCCTTTAGGTAAATCCCATTTATTATGTCGGTAAATAAACAGATATTCGTTTTTATCGTTTTTAATTAAACCGCCGGCAGCTTCAATAAAAATAAATTGTGTAGTAAATTCTTTAAAATTTGCCTCTAAATTTTCGCAAAAAATATGCTTATCTGCCTGTATGGTTTTAGCTTCTTCGGCTAAAAATTTGGCATTAAACGCAGTTTTTTTTTGCTCAGAAAAGTGGTTGGCAGCAGTTTCGTCATAGAAAACAAGTTTAAAATCACTCAAATACACTATAATCGTCGATTTGTTCATAATTTTTTTTTAAATAAAGCATTCAAATTATACTTTTGCGCCATGATTCCACACCCTGATTCAGCCCTTAAAATTGCCGAATATTTATTACAAATCAAAGCCGTAAAACTTCAGCCTGCAAAACCCTTTACTTGGGTAAGCGGATGGAAGTCGCCTATTTACTGCGATAATCGCTTAACCTTATCGTTTCCTGTTATCAGAACATACATTCGTCAGCAATTTTGCGAAGCTATTATAGAAAATTTTGGTAAGCCTGATGTTATTGCAGGTGTGGCTACCGGAGGTGTTGCGCAAGGTGCGTTGGTGGCTCAAGAATTAGGATTGCCTTTTGTTTATATACGCAGCGATGCAAAAAAACATGGCTTAACTAACCAAATTGAGGGGCATATTGAAAAAGGACAAAGCGTAGTTGTTATCGAAGATTTAATTAGTAGCGGAGGCAGTAGCCTTAAAGCTGTTGATGCTTTGCGCGAAGTAGGTTGCACGGTTAAAGGCTTGGTTTCTATTTTTACATATGATTTTAAAGTAGCCGAAACAACTTTCAAAAAAGCAAAATGTACAACGGTTTCTTTGTGTAATTATCATGCACTTATCGAACAGGCTCTTAAAGAAAATTACATTAATGAAAGTGATGTTGATTCTTTAAAAAAATGGCGCGAAGATCCTGAGAACTGGACAGTTTAAAAATGCTTCATTTTAAATATTACACCCAAACAGAAATTAAGGCATTAACGCGTAGCAGGTACGGCGAGTGCAAAATTGGCGATAAAATTGCCTGCGTAAAAAATGTTGACGATGTTCAGGCTTTTTTGCAACAATCAACAGCTAAGTTTGTACTGTTTGGTATTCCCGAAGATATTGGTGTGCGTGCTAATTATGGTCGCCCGGGCGCAAGCACAGCTTGGAAACCAGCTGTAGAAAATATTTTAAATCTCCAAGACAATGCTTTTTTTAACGCAGAAAACCTAATTGTTTTGGGTGAGGTTGATGTTGATGATTTAATGCTACAGGCAGAAAACACTTCTATCAAAAATAAATTTGATATAGAGCGCTTACGCAAATTGGTTGAATTTATTGATGCACGCGTTGTTGAAACGGTAGAGATGATTATTACAGCCAATAAAATTCCCATTGTAATTGGTGGTGGACATAACAATTCATATCCAATAATTAAAGCTGTAAACGAAGCATTACGTCGCGAAAAAATAACTTGTACCAAAGGTATTAATGCTATTAATTGTGATGCGCATACCGATTTTAGGGCTTTAGAAGGTCGCCACAGCGGTAATAGTTTTAGCTATGCTTTTGAAGAAGGTATTTTAAATAAATATGCTGTTTTAGCTTTGCACGAACAATACAATGCAGCAAATATTTTACAAAAGTTTACTAATAATCCCGAATTCCTTTTATACAAAACCTACGAAGATATTTTTATTCGCGAAAAAGAAACTTTTATGCAGGCTATTGATGCTTGTATAGAGTTTTGTTCTTCTTGTTATTGTGGTGTTGAACTTGATTTAGATGCCATTACCAACGTACCCAGCAGTGCACGTACTTCTTGTGGCATATCGCCTTTGCAAGCCCGTCAGTATATTTACCGTTGTGCACAAAAAGTAAACCCTGCTTATTTACATATTGCAGAAGGTGCTCCCGTGCTTTCTCACATTAAAGCCGATTACAAAACCGGCAAACTAATTTCTTACTTAGTTAGCGATTTTATTAAAGGAGTTACCGAAAAACAAAATTAGGTCGTTCCGGCGCGCTGTCACACTGAGCCTGTCGAAGTGCGCCGTCGGGCTGTTCTCTTCAATCTTTTGCTGCTGTCTGTCATTGCGAGCAAAGCGCGGCAATCTCACGCAACAAAAGGATTTCCGTTACCATCCCTAACGCAAATACAACATTAAACAAAACTATCAGCTTTAATTATCTGTATTAATCTGTGCTATCTGTGGCTAAAAAAACCTTTACTTTGTATTAAAATGAATCAGAATAACATTCCATTTCAGTTAACCACTTGGGAAACCATTCCTGTCATAGAACATGCAGGCGAGACTGGTATGGCTTATTGGAAAACCAAGCAATTTGCTGGTTTAAGAATACGAATGGTTGAATATTCGCCCAACTACAAAGCCGACCATTGGTGCGAAAAAGGACATATTATTTATTGCATAGCAGGCGAAATGGATACTGAATTAGCTGATGGAAGCGTTCATAAACTTTCAAAGGGAATGACTTATGAGGTGTCTGATGATTTAAGTTCACATCGCACAAGTTCTGTAAATGGAGTTAAATTGTTTATTATCGACGGAGATTTTTTAAAACTAAAAAAATAGAGCAATGAAAATAATTTGCATAGGGCGTAACTACGCCGAACACGCTAAAGAAATGAAATCAGATGTTCCTACAGAACCTGTTTTTTTTATGAAGCCCGAAACCGCTTTGTTAAAAGATAAAGATTTTTACTATCCTGAGTTTACAAAAGACCTTCATCACGAAGTAGAAATTGTTTTAAAGATTTCTAAAAACGGAAAACACATTGCCGAAGAATTTGCTTCTACATATTATAATGAAATTGGCATTGGCATAGATTTTACGGCACGCGATATCCAGCAAAAATGTAAAGAGAAATCTTTACCTTGGGAAAAAGCCAAAGCCTTTGATAATGCGGCTCCTATTGGAGAATTTGTGCCTAAAGAAACTTTTGCCGATTTGAAAAATATATCCTTTCAATTAAACATTAATGGAAAGCCTCGTCAAATAGGCAATACAAAAGATTTAATTTTTTCGTTCGAAAAAATAATTGCTTACGTGTCGCAATTCGTTACTCTTAAAACCGGCGATTTAATTTTTACAGGAACTCCTGAAGGCGTTTCTGCTGTTAATATCGGCGATGTATTAGAGGCTTCTGTTGAAGGAAAAAAAATGTTTCATTTAAATGTTAAGTAAGTGGAAAAGAATTGTAAATTAAGAGTTGTAAGTTATAAGTGGGCATTATTTATATTCCTCACGTATAACTCATTATTTATAACTCATAACTGCTTTGCTCAAGCACAACCCAAATTGGTAGTTGGTATTGTCGTAGATCAAATGCGTTATGATTATTTATACCGTTTCTCTGAAAAGTATGGTAAAGGTGGTTTTAAACGTTTAATGAACGAAGGTTTCCTTTGTAAAAATGCGCAATATAACTATGTGCCAACTTTTACTGGTCCGGGGCACGCATCTATTTATACTGGCACAACGCCCGCTATACATGGCATTGCAGCTAATGAGTGGTTTGATAAAAAAACAAAAAAAGAAATTTATTGCACGCAAGATAAAAACGTAACTCCGGTTGGTAGCAGTAGCGATGCAGGATTGATGTCGCCAAAAAATTTGGATGCTACCACCATTGGAGATGAAATTAAAATTGCATCAAATAACAAAGCAAAGGTTGTTGGTATTTCTTTAAAAGACAGAAGCTCTATACTTCCTGCCGGGCATGCCGCAGATGCTGCTTATTGGTTTGATGGGAGCACAGGCAGTTTTATTACTTCTTCTTTTTACAGAAGTGATTTACCAAAATGGTTACAAGATTTTAACGCTAAAAAACTAGCTACACAATATTTAACAAAAGGTTGGAATACTTCATTGTCAATAGAAAATTATACCGAAAGTTTAGCTGATGATAATACTTATGAAAAATCTCCAAACAAAAAAGAAAAGCCTATTTTCCCTTATGAATACAGTAAACAGTTAGAAAAAAATAATTTTGATATTATTCGCGCTACACCTTTTGGAAATACGTTAACTAAAGAATTAGCCATAGCAACTATAGAAGGTGAGGGAATGGGCACGGATAATATTTGCGATATGTTATGTGTAAGTTTTTCTTCAACAGATTATGTTGGGCATGCATTCGGACCAAAATCAATAGAGTTAGAAGATACTTACATTCGTTTAGATAAAGATTTGGAACAATTTTTTACTTATTTAGACACTAAAATTGGTAAAGGAAATTACACCTTGTTTTTAACGGCTGATCATGGAGCATCTGAAAACCCTGCATACTTGCAGTCCGAAAAAATTAATGCAGGCTTTATTGACGCAAAAAAAATAGAGAAGAAATTAAAACAAGAGCTGTTTAAAGAATATGCTGATTCGTTAGTAATGAAATTTACAAATCAACAAGTTTACTTAAATGATTCAGTCATCATTGCTAAAAAATTGGATAAATTTTCTGTTGAGAAATTTTGCGCGCATACACTTTTATCTATCGATGAAGTTAGTGATGTAATGTGTGGTGAACAGCTAATGCTTCAAACACAAAGTGATGTTTTGTTTAAATCGTTAGTACAACTTGGGTTTAATAATAAACGAAGTGGCGATGTTTTAATTATGTTTAAACCTGGCTTTATGGATTATGATAAAATAACAGGTACTACGCATGGCACATCGTTTAGCTATGATACACATGTGCCTTTATTGTTTTATGGAAACGGAATTAAAAAAGGCAATTCTTTACGCCCCATTTTCATTACAGATATAGCATCAACCATTTGTCAGCTTTTAAATATCCCCTATACTAACGGAAATATAGGTAATCCTATTTACGAAGTCATT
>CAIXZI010000446.1 GCA_903923915.1 uncultured Bacteroidota bacterium | reverse complement strand
GATCTCAAACATACATCGCTTTAGGTTTTGCCTTAGTTGCAGCAGCAGCAGAGGGTATAGATAGCACACCCATGGAAGGTTTTAACGCGCCTGCATTAGACGAACTTTTAAAATTAAAAGAAAGAGGTTTGCAAAGTGTTTCTCTTTTGCCTTTAGGTTATAGAGATGCAGAAAATGATTATTTGGTAAAAGCTAAAAAAGTTCGCAGAGCAAAGGATAAACTGTTTATAGAAATTACTGATAAATCGCTTAATTAGAATTAAGCCAATACCTTTTTAATAACTCGCAAGTGATGCGAGTATCTTATAGTATCTACATTAAAGATACCGTACTGGTCTAATTTATCTACACGCACTTTACCCGATGCGTGAATTATTTTAGAATCTTCCAAAATAATTCCCACATGAATAATTCTGCCTTCTTCATTATCAAAAAAAGCCAAATCACCTGCCTGGGCTTCTTCTACAAAAGAAAGTGGTGTACCTAAAAGTGCTTGCTGCGACGCATCTCTGGGGAGTTTAAATCCATTAAGTTTAAAAGCAATTTGTGTAAAGCCAGAGCAATCTATCCCAAAAAAACTGCGACCGCCCCACAAATACGGACTGTTTAAATAATTAAAACCTGTAGCAATAATTTTGGCGCGGGTTAATTTTTTTTCATCAGGTAAAATATATTCACCGGTAAATTCAAATAACTGGTTTTCTATCTGAATAGAATTTTTATTTAAAAAAGGTAATGTACTACCAGCCACAATGGGAAAGAAACTACCCGAGTTTTTATCTTGTATAAGCTGCATTGGCTCTGCACACAAAGGCTGTAGATTGCTCTGCAGCTTTTTAAAAGTTTCTTCTTTTATTGGAAGGTATTGCTTGTTGCTTATCCAGCAATCATAATTATCATAAGCGGTAAGTATATGCAACCATTCTTCAGTTTCTTCTAAAATGGTAAAATGTTCTCCAAATAATAGTTGCGTAACCATTTCGCTACGATGAGCGGCTTCGCCACGACAAGGTACTATACTTTGGTTACAAATTCCGAACATGGATTTTTTATTAATTGTCATTCCGAACTTGTTTCGGAATCTGTTTGCAGATACTGAAACAAGTTCAGTATGATGCTATATTCTTTCAATAACAATAGCACTTCCTCCACCGCCACCGTTACAAATACCAGCAGCACCATAACGTGCATTTTGTTGTTTTAATACATTAAGTAAAGTAACAACAATACGTGCACCAGAACAGCCTAGTGGATGCCCAATTGCAACAGCACCACCATTAATATTTACTTTAGTAGGATCTAAATTCATTAACTGATTGTTAGCTATAGAAACCACCGAGAATGCTTCATTGATTTCGAAATATTCAATATCGCTCATTTTTAAACCAGCCTTTGCAACTGCAGCCGGTATAGCTTTAGATGGAGTAGTTGTAAACCACTCTGGCGCTTGTTCAGCATCTGCATAACCAATAATTTTAGCTAAAGGTTTTAAACCTAATTTCTCTGCTTTTTCTTTACTCATTAAAATTAAAGCCGCTGCACCATCGTTTAAGGTAGATGCGTTAGCGGCAGTAACCGTTCCGGCTTTATCAAATACGGGTTTTAACTGAGGGATTTTCTCGAAGTTTACTTGTTTGTATTCTTCGTCTTCGCTTACAATAATATCTCCTTTTTTAGAACTTACGGTAACCGGTACAACTTCTTCCGTAAAATTACCTGCTTTCCATGCTTTTGCGGCACGGGTATATGATTCGATAGCGAAAGCATCCTGAGCTTCTCTAGTAATGTTATATTCTTTAGCACAAAGCTCTGCCGAATTACCCATGTGGTTTTGGTGATAAACATCCGTTAAACCATCTTTTACCACACCGTCAATAACAGTACCGTTACCTAAACGATAACCTGTACGTGCTTGGTCTAAGTAATAAGGCGTAGCACTCATGTTTTCCATACCGCCGGCAACAACAACTTCAGCATCGCCCAACATAATATTTTGTGCGCCAATAACTATAGATTTTAAACCCGATGCACAAACTTTATTTATGGTTGTACATTGTGTTTCGTTTGGTAAACCCGCAAATTTGGCTGCTTGCCTGGCAGGTGCCTGACCTAAATTTCCTTGTAAAACGCAACCCATATAAGCTTGCTGAACTTCGCCCGGAGCTAATTTAATTTTATCTAAAGCGCCTTTTATAGCTGCTGCGCCCAATTTAGTAGCTGATATACTTGATAATGCGCCGTTAAACGATCCTATTGGAGTTCTTGCGGCCGATACGATATATACTTCTTTCATTTTTTCTCTTTTTAAATTTTAATTTTCGGCTGCCAAATTAGCTATTTGAGTGGATTATCAAAACAAATTTAGACTAACAAGTTATAAGCAATTATCGAGCCGAAATAGATAATAATTTGGGCGTTTCGGCTCACCATCATTGCGAGGAACGAAACAATCTGTAAGCCGCCGGGCTTTCCGCTGCAAGTTTTATTGATTACAATAAAAGCTTTACGCTTCAATCCCTAACGCAAACAGCATTATTGGTGAATAGATAAAAAATCTTTATTTTGGCATAAGCAATTATGATAAAAATAAATCACGAAACCAATCAGGTTATTCCTCCTAAAAATTGGTTTATTAGATTGATAAGCAATACAGCCTTGCAAGTGCTGCTGGCGATTATCGCAGGTGTTTTGGTGGGACATTTTAATCCGCCGCTTGGCGTTAAGATGGAAATAGTAGGTAAATCGTTTATCAATATCATTAAGGTATTTATTGGTCCGATCATTTTTCTAACCATTGTATTAGGCATTAGCAGCATTGGCGATTTAAAAAAAGTAGGTCGCGTTGGTATTAAAGCCCTGCTGTATTTTGAGGTTGTAACGACACTCTCGCTTGCATTGGGTTTGTTTGTAGCTTACTTCTTAAAACCCGGGGCTATTGATATAGCTGGCTTAACAGCCAAAGACCCATCAGCTTACACAAATAAAACAACCGAATTTAGCTGGATAAATTTCTTTCTATCCAACTTTACCTTGCAGGTTTTAGTGGTTGGTATTTTATCAGGTTTTATAATTAGCCATTTAAATAAACGAGAAAAAATTGTAGAAGTTTTAGACAATGTTTCTCAATTTGTTTTCAAGATGTTGAAATACGTTATGTATCTGGCTCCCATTGGTGCCTTTGGTGGAATGGCCTTTGCGGTGGGCAAATTTGGCATACAGACCTTATTACCATTAGGTAAATTAATGTTGTGCATGTACTTAGCAATGGGGCTGTTTGTGTTTATAGTTTTGGGTTTGATACTTCGTTATTATAAAATAAATATTTGGAATTTCTTAAAATATATCAAAGAAGAGTTACTTATTGTTTTGGCAACATCATCTTCAGAACCCGCGCTGCCATCGCTTATCAACAAATTAGAAAAACTGGGCTGCAGTAAATCGGTAGTGGGCTTGGTTGTGCCAACAGGTTATTCGTTTAACTTAGATGGCACCTCTATTTACTTATCAATGGCTGTTATGTTTATTGCGCAATTATATAAAGTGCCTTTATCATTTACCGAAATGATTTCGATAATTGGTATTCTTATGATCACTTCAAAAGGCGCAGCGGGTGTAACAGGTAGCGGCTTTATTGTGCTTGCATCAACTCTTACGGCCATTCATAAAATACCAATTGAAGGTTTAGCTTTTTTATTAGGTGTAGATAAATTTATGAGCGAAGCCCGCGCCATAACTAATATTATTGGTAACGGAGTAGCCACTATTGTAATTGCCAAAAGCGAAAAAGAGTTTGTGCAGCCTCAGGTAAAAAATCTATAAAAAATATTAATGTTAAAATTAATTCAAGATTTTACAATTGTGGCACGATTTTGGTATATTTGACAGCATAACATTAAACACAAATCTAAAATGAAAAAAATAGTATTAACATTAGGCATCCTATCGCTTTTTGCATTTAAAGGAATTTCACAAGAGCAAAAACCTAATCCTACAACAGCACCTGCTGCACCTGCATCTCAGGCAGATATTAAATTTGATAAAATGGTGCACGATTATGGCACTATTAAACAAGGTGCTGATGGTGGATGTGAATTTAAATTTACAAACACAGGTAAAGAACCTTTAATTATAACCAATTGCCAAGGTAGCTGTGGTTGTACAGTTCCAAGCTGTCCAAAAGAACCAATTTTACCAGGTAAAAGCGGTGTTATAAAAGTTCATTACGATACCAAACGTGTAGGGCCAATTTCTAAAACAGTAAGCGTGCAATCAAACGCATTAGTTGGTACACAAACCATTCAAATTAAAGGTACTGTAGAAGCCGCTCCGGTTGAAGAACAATTTCCGGCAGGTGGTAATGCACCAAAAACAGGCGCTCCGGTTGAAAAAGGAAATAATTAATTAAACTATAAAAAATAAACAAAATGAAAAAAGTATTAGCAGCAGCCATTTTATTTTTTGGATTAGCCTTTACAGGTAAAGCTCAAGAATCTGCAACACCAAACATAGATCCTAACGCACCTGAGCTTAAATTTGATAGCGAAACCATTGATTATGGTACGATTGAATACGATGCAAACACCATGCGTGAGTTTAAATTTAAAAACACAGGTAAATCGCCATTAATTTTATCAAACGTGCAAGTTTCTTGCGGTTGTACTAATGTTGATGGATGGCCTAAAGAGCCAATCGCTCCGGGTAAAACAGCAACTTTTAAAGTAAAATACGATAGCAAACGTGTGGGTAAATTTGATAAAAAAATCACTGTTACTTCAAATGCAAAAACACCAAGCACTGTTTTAACTATTAAAGGAGAGGTTAAACCTGCTCCGGCAGCACCAGCAGCACCTG
>CAIXZI010000445.1 GCA_903923915.1 uncultured Bacteroidota bacterium | reverse complement strand
CTTAGCTATTCTTTTGTTCCCTACATTTTTTTATGGGCAATTTTATTATGGCTCTCAGCAAGAATTTGGCAAAAGCAGGGTGCAATACCAACCCTTTTATTGGACTTATTACAACTTTGATAACTATCAAGTTTATTTTTATGAAGGATGTAGAGATATTGCCAAATATGTTTCTTATCGCGCCGATTACCACTTAAAAGATTTACAAAAAAAATTAGATTACCAATCGGATACAAAATTGCAAATACTGGTGTATAGCAACCAGGGCGATTTTAGGCAAACTAACTTAGGCTTATCTACTGATTTGGTTGGTAACACAGGCGGAACCACCAAAATAATAGGCACAAAGCTCAGCGTTTTTTTTAATGGAAATTTAGCAAACCTTGATCAACAAATTCGTGCAGGCATTGCAGAATCTTTAATTAACGATATTTTATACGGAGGTAGAGCATTTAGCGTTATAAAAAATTCAACACTTTTAAACGTACCCGACTGGTACAAAAAAGGCCTCATAGCTTATCTTTCTGAAGGATGGAACACGGATGTAGATAACATTGTAAGCGACGGAATTATTTTTGATCGATATTATAAAATGGCTCGCTTAAACGATAAAGATGCCGTAATTGTTGGGCGTGGTTTATGGCAGCATGTGGCTGAAACTTATGGTGAATCTAGCATTGCAAACATTTTATACATGACTAAAGTTTCTCGTAACATAGAGAATGCTTTTATGTTTGTGGTGGGCAACAACACACAAGGCTTGTTGTACGAGTGGATTGATACCCGCGCACGTAACGCTATGAAAAAAGATAGCACACAAACTTTTCCAACACAAGATCCTATTATTTTAAAACCAAAATCATTTAGAGACTACTATCAATTAAAAATTAGTCCGGATGGCAATCAGGTAATTTATGCACGCAATGAAATGAGTCAGCATCGTGTGTATTTAAAAGATTTAACCACCGGAAAAGAAAAACGTATTGTTAAGTGGGGGCCAAAAGTAGAACGATTGAATGATCTTACTTATCCCCTGCTGGCATGGCATCCAACCGGAAAAGCATTTGCCATGATACATGAAAAAAAGGGCGTAATTTATTTAAGCACGTATAATACTGAAGATAAAGATATGGTTGATAAACCTATTACAGGTATAGAAAAAGTAAAGGCTTTCTCATATAGTCAGGATGGAAAAAAATTAGTGATGAGTGCCGTAAAAAAAGCAAAAGGACAAAGTGATATTTTTATTTATCAGATAAATGCCGGCGGACTTGAACAAATAACCAATGATATTTGGGATGATGAAACACCAACTTTTATCAATAAAGGAAACCAAATTGCATTTGCATCTAATCGCACACAAGACACTATTAAAGAAAGTGATAACGATAAGTTTGAGTTTCCGCAAACAAAATTTCACAACATATTTTTATACGATTATAAAACAAAATCTAAACTGCTTTACAGGGTAACTGATTCTAAAAACATTCAAGAAAGTCAGCCGAGTGATTTTTATGATGGCTACTTTACTTATCTGTGCGATCAAAACGGAATTAAAAACAGGTTTGTTGCCAAATTAGATAGCGTTATTTCTTTTGTAGATACTACAGAACATTATCGGTATGTATTTAATTCGCATCCTATCTCAAACAATAAAACAAGCATCCTTGAACAGGATGTAAATGTAAAAGCCAATAAAGTAGCTGAGATATTTTATGTAAATGGCTTGCAATACATGTACATAAACCCAATCAGTAAAAAAGATGTAGATAAAAATTACAGTTTAAAAAACACGTACTTCCGCCGTGCGCAAAACTATGCAGCCAAAGCAAAAAATCAAACGGCAAACAACTCTTCAAACGAACAAACAGAAACAACAACTCCAAAACAAGAAAACAACTCGGGTGTGGTTGATATAAATAATTACAATTTTAATGTAGTTAATGGGCCAAAAAGTAAAAAAGATTCTAAATCAAAATCGCAAACAACTATACCTACAGAAGGGCAGCCCACTGTTACAAAAAATGGCTTTCCGTTACCTAAACAAGAAAATTACTATGTAATTTTTTCTGTCGATCAGGTTACTACACAAATAGATAATTCTTTTTTAAGTCAAACGTATCAAAAGTTTACAGGCTATTATGTAAACCCGGGTTTTAACGGATTTTTAAAAGTTGCCACCAGTGATTTGTTTGAAGATTACCGCATAAGTGCAGGCATGCGCATGGGCTTTAACTTAAATAACGAATATTTTATAAGTATTGAACGCCGTAAAAAATTATGGGATAAGCAACTTGTTTTACATCGTTTGTCACTGCCATCGGTAAATGATAACGGATATATTGTAAAAGTGTTAACGCACGATGCACAGTACAAATTAAAATACCCTATTAACGAAGTTTCAAGTATTAAAGGAACGATAAGCTATCGTAACGATAGAACTGTTTATACGGCCATAGACGATCCTTCACTTAAACAACCAAATGGATATGATAATTGGGCTGGTTTAAAAATGGAATATGTATTTGATAATACACGCCCTAAAGGATTAAACTTATATAACGGTTGGCGCCTAAAAGTTTTTGGAGAATATTATCGTGGAATAAACATTCATAGCTTAGAAAAACGCCAAGATATGGTTAATGCCGGCTTTGATATCAGGCATTATTTAAAAGTACACCGCGATTTAATTTGGGCAAATCGTATAGCAGGTGCAAGCTCTTGGGGCACTGATAGAATTTGCTATTACTTAGGTGGCGTTGATAACCAAATTGCTCCTAAATTTAACGGACAAGAACAAATAAAACATCAGGAAACATACGGCTTTCAAACCATAGCAACTAATATGCGCGGCTTTACACAAAATGCCCGCAATGGAAATAATTTTGTATTGATTAATTCAGAATTGCGTTTCCCTATTTTTAAATACTTAGCAAACCATCCTTTACGTTCGGATATTTTAAACAACTTTCAAATTATTCCGTTCTTCGATTTAGGTATGTGTTGGTACGGCACCAATCCTTTCAGTAAAGAAAACACAACCAATCAATACTCTTTTTATAACAACCCAATTAAAGTGGTTATTAATGAACCCAAGCAGCCTATTATAGCCGGTTATGGTTGTGGTTTGCGTACAAGAGTTTTTGGTTATTTTGTTCGGGTAGATTTATCGTGGGGATTAGATAACTACACACGTCAAAACAAAGTATTTTATTTTTCGCTTACAACTGATTTTTAATGAACGACCTAAATAAAAAATTATCTATGAATGAAGTTTTAATTTTGCTTTGCATAGGCGTAGCAGCAGGCATGCTAAGCGGTATGGTAGGCGTTGGCGGCGGCATTATTATTGTGCCTGCACTAGTTTATTTTTTAGGGTTCAGTCAGCAAATGGCGCAAGGCACATCACTATCCATCTTATTATTACCTACCGGAGCTTTTGCCGTCATAAATTATTACCAAAACGGATATGTAGATTGGAAAATAGCTTTGATTATTGCAAGTTCATTTTTACTGGGAGGCTTTATAGGCTCTAAAGTAGCTATATCATTAGATCAAAACGTTGTAAAGAAAATTTTTGCAGCCTTTATGATTTTGATGGGAATTAGAATGTTAATCTGGAAATAAATATAAATGACAGATTTAGAAACGCAGATTAAGCAAAAAGCAAAACAATATTTTCCGTATTTAGTTGATGTACGTAGGCACTTACACACTAACCCAGAGCTATCATTTAAAGAAGTAGAAACATCACGCTACATAAGCACGCAGCTTATTAAGCACAGAATTGAACATCAATCTGGTATTGTAGGCACAGGCATTGTGGCGCTTATAAAAGGAAAAAATCCGGACAAAAAATGCGTGTTACTTCGTGGCGATATGGACGCGTTACCCATTGCAGAAAAAAATGATGTTGATTATAAATCGGTACACGAAGGCATTATGCACGCTTGCGGACATGATGTACACAGCACTTGCGTATTGGGCGCCGCACTTATTTTAAACGAGTTAAAAGATGGTTTTGAAGGAACAGTAAAAATTATTTTTCAACCCGGCGAAGAAGTTTTGCCGGGCGGCGCATCATTAATGATTGCCGAAGGCATTTTAGAAAACCCCAAAGTTAAGGCTGCCGTTGCACTTCATGTTTTTACCGATTTAGAAGCCGGACAAGCAGGTTTTAAAACAGGTATGTACATGGCCAGTACAGATGAAATTTATATTAATGTAACCGGCAAGGGTGGCCATGCCGCTATGCCTGCAGAATACAATAATCCTATTTTAATAGCATCAGAAATTTTATTGGCTTTAAATAAAGAGTTTCCTACTAATGCTAAAACCGAAATACCAACTGTACTTGCTTTTGGAAAAATGATAGCTAATGGTGCTACGAATGTTATACCTGAAACAGTTAGCATTGCAGGCACCTTTAGAACTATGGATGAAACCTGGCGCAAACAAGTACACGAAAAAATAAAAACTATCGCCACAAAAATTGCAACAGAAAAAAACGCAAAAGCCGAAGTGAAAATTGTAAGCGGTTACCCTTTTTTAGTGAACGATGAAGCCATTACAAACAAAGCAAAAAGTGTGGCCGCAACTTATTTAGGAAAAGAAAACGTTTCTGAATTACCTATTAGAATGACAGCAGAAGATTTTGCCTTTATATCTCAACAAGTACCTGCCTGTTTTTTTAGATTAGGAACCGGCAATAAAAAACAAAATATAACATCTGGAGTACATACAGCCACTTTTAATGTGGATGAAAACGCCATTGAAATAGGTGCTGCACTATTAGCCGCCATGGCTGTAGAATTGCTTTTAGAATAGAATTTGCTTGACTTTTGCCTTTTTAAAACGTATCTTTGCGCACTTTTAAAATTAATCCCGTAAGATTATGAAATTGTCGCCTTAAACGGCAATTCGTGTCTTGCTAAAAAATAAGACATAAAAAATGAAATTATCAGCCTTTAAATTTAACCTGCCTAAAGAATTATTAGCAGAGTATCCGTCTAAAAACCGTGATGAAAGTCGCTTAATGGTGGTTGACAGAAAAACAGGGAAAATTCATCACAAAAAATTTAAAGACATTATTAATTATTTTGATGATGGCGATGTGATGGTAATGAATGATACCAAGGTTTTTCCGGCTCGTATGTATGGCAACAAAGAAAAAACAGGTGCAAAAATTGAAGTTTTTTTATTGCGCGAATTAAATACCGAAAGCCGTTTATGGGATGTGTTGGTTGACCCTGCACGTAAAATACGTATTGGTAACAAACTTTATTTTGGCGAAGATGATTCTTTAGTTGCTGAAGTAATTGATAACACAACATCGCGTGGGCGTACGTTACGTTTTTTGTTTGACGGGCCTTATGATGAATTTCGCCAGATGTTGTACAATTTAGGTGAAACTCCGTTACCAAAATATATTAAACGTAAAGTGGAGGAAAGTGATAAAGATCGTTATCAAACAATTTATGCGAAGAACGAAGGCGCAGTTGCAGCACCAACAGCGGGTTTACACTTTAGTCGTGAGCTAATGAAACGTTTAGAAATTAAAGGAGTAAACTTTGGTTACGTTACCTTACACGTTGGTTTGGGTACGTTTAGAATGGTTGAAGTGGAGGATTTAACCAAACATAAAATGGATAGCGAAGAAGTTGATATATCTGAAGAAACCACCAAAATTGTAAACAAAGCAAAAGACGCAAAAAAACGTGTTTGTGCTGTAGGTACAACGGTTATGCGCGGTATGGAAACATCGGTTAGTGTATCGGGGCATTTAAACCCTTATAAAGGTTGGACTAATAAATTTATTTTTCCGCCATACGATTTTAGCGTGGCAGATTGTATGGTTACAAATTTCCATATGCCAGAATCTACTTTATTAATGATGACTTGTGCGTTTGGTGGTTATGATTTAATCATGAAAGCTTACAAAGAAGCTATTAAAGAAAAATATCGTTTCTACTCTTACGGAGACGCGATGTTGATTATATAATTGATGCCGGTTTTATACCGGCATTTTTTTGGTTTCGTAGTTCAATGGATAGAATAGAAGTTTCCTAAACTTTTGATGCAAGTTCGATTCTTGCCGAGATCACGCATAGATAGATAAGGCTTTCAGAGATATTTGAAAGCCTTTTTTATTTCGAATAAATAAAGCATCTTTAACATGCCTATTAAAAACAAGCGCTAAATAAGCAACTGCAAGCGCATAAGTAACTTATTTTTTAATAATGAAAAAAATCAACTCAATATTTATAGATTCTGATTTAAATGCGGAAATAGAAAAAAACGCAAGAGCAAAAGAATTTAAAAAAGGTGAAATCATAGTAAAACCAGGCGATGAAATAATTTTCATTCCGATTGTCATTAAAGGAAACATAAGAATAATTAGACAAGACTTAGATGGAGCGGAAATATTTTTATATCATTTATATCCAGGACAAACGTGTGCAATGTCATTAACCTGTTGCCAAGCAGGAAAAAAAAGCATGATTAGAGCCATTGCCGAAGATGATACAGAAATATTGCAAATCCCCGTGAAATTAACGGAGGATTGGTATAGATTTCCTGAATGGAAAGCTTACATAAGCAACAATTATAACAATCGTTTTGCGGAGTTATTGCAAGTAATAGATCTTATTGCCTTTAGCAATATGGATAAGCAATTGCTGCACTACTTAGAGGAACGGTCAAAAGCTTTAAATACAAGGATTTTAGATATTACTCATCAAGAAATTGCCGATGAACTTCATGCGCATCGCGAAGCAATTAGCAGATTACTAAGAACCATGGAGCAAAAAAAAATAGTTCGCTTAGGCAGAAATAATATTGAGGTTTTAACTATAAAAAGTAGTTAAATCAAAAACGGTATGATGAAAATCATTCGCTTATCCAACAAATGTTCCCAAGTTTATTTTAATCATCCTATACATTTGCTCATAATCTTTAAAAATATCATTATGAAAAAAAACATGGGTAGTATAGACAAAACTGTTAGAATACTGATAGCTGTTGCAATAATAGTATTATATTTTACACATCAAATTAGTGACACAATCGCTATAATTGGATTGGTGTTATCAGGAATTTTTATTTTAACCAGCTTTATTAGTTTTTGCCCTCTTTACTTACCTTTTGGCATCTCTACTCGCAAAAAGGAGTAAAAATAGATTTATAGTATATGAAGCAGGCTAAAAATAAGCCTGCTTTTTTTATTTCTAAGAAAATGCAGCTTATCCAACAAATGTTCCAAACGAAGCTTAATTGATTTCCGAAATTTGTACTATAAATGAAAAACATAGTTATAAAATATAAGCTTGAATTAATCGGGGTAGTGTTAGGTTCAGTTGCTGGCTGGTGTTATTGGTATTTTGTGGGTTGTGCATCCGGCACTTGTGCAATT
>CAIXZI010000444.1 GCA_903923915.1 uncultured Bacteroidota bacterium | reverse complement strand
AATTGCACAAGTGCCGGATGCACAACCCACAAAATACCAATAACACCAGCCAGCAACTGAACCTAACACTACCCCGATTAATTCAAGCTTATATTTTATAACTATGTTTTTCATTTATGGCACAAATTTCGGAAATCAATAAAGCTTCGTTTGGAACATTTGTTGGATAAGCTGCATTTTCTTGAAAATAAAAAAAGCAGGCTGAAAATCAACCTGCTTTGCATAATAAAAATCTGTTTTACTCTTTTTTGCGTGTAGAGATACCAAAGGGCAAATAAAGCGGGCAAAAACTAATAAAGCTGGTTAAAATAAAAATTCCTGATAACACCAAGCCTATTATAGCCATTGTGCCACTAATTTGATGTGTAAAGTACAATATTATTATTGCAGCAGCTATCAGTATTCTGATAGTCTTGTCAATAGTACCCATGTTTTTTTTCATAACTATTTTTTTAAAGATTATGAGCAAATGTACAGGATGGTTAAAATTAACTTGGGAACATTTGTTGGATAAGAAGGTGATTTATATCATTTGAATAATTTGAAATTGTATTTTATGTTGTTAAAACCTCTATACTATTCCTTCCTAATCTAACCAATTTCTTCTGCTCCATGATGCGTAACAAGCGACTGATAGCCTCACGGTGCGCATGTAATTCATCGGCAATTTCTTGATGGGTAATATCTAAAACTCGTGTATTTAAAGCCTTTGAGCGTTCTTGTAAATAGTGAAGTAGTTGCTTATCCATATTACTAAAAGCAATAAGGTCTATGACCTGCATTAATTCTGCAAAACGATTGTTATAATTGCTACTTATATAGGCTTTCCATTCAGGAAATTTGAACCAATCTTCTGTAAGTTTTACTGGGATTTGCAATATTTCCGTGTCATCTTCAGCAATAGCTTTAATCATACTCTTTTTACCCGATTGACAACAGGTTAAAGACATAGCGCATGTTTGCCCCGGATATAAGTGATATAAAAATACTTCCGCCCCATCTAAGTCTTGTCTAATTATTCTTATGTTTCCTTTAATAACAATCGGAATGAAAATTATTTCATCACCCGGTTTTACGATGACTTCGCCCTTTTTAAATTCTCTTGTTCTTGCGTTCTTTTCTATTTCCGCATTTAAAACGGGGTCTGTGAATACTGTTTTGCTTTTTTCCATTATTAATAAGAAGAAGTTGCTTAAATGTACGATGCAAAATTACAACAATTATTTTGGGCTTCGTTTATGCCAAAAACATCTAACATCAAGGTATAAGCATTCGATTAATTTATAAATGACTAAAATCATTCCGTTATGGAACAATAGTTCCCAAGAACTGAATATAGCTTAACGACATTTGCATCATAAATTGAACATTATGAAAACAAAATGTAATAATCGCTGTCCTTAGAATATCAAATAGGTTTAAGAAATTTATTTATAGAGTTATTAATATTTAATATAAAGAAAATGAAAATAGAACAAATTTATACAGGATGTATTGCTCATGCAGCGTACTATATTGAAAACAATGGAGAAGCAGCAATTTTTGACCCATTGAGAGAAGTTCAGCCATACATTGATAGGGCAAACAGAGATAAAGCGAAAATAAAATATGTGTTCGAGACGCATTTTCATGCCGATTTTGTTAGCGGACATTTAGATTTAGCTAAAAAGGCTGATGCAAAAATTGTTTTTGGTCCAAGCGCAAAACCAAATTATGATGCTATCGTAGCAGAAGATTATCAGGTTTTTAAAGTTGGAAATTATAGTATAAAAGTATTACATACTCCGGGTCATACAATGGAAAGTACAACCTACCTAATTATTGATGAAAACGGAAAAGAACATGGAATAATTACAGGAGATACTTTATTTATTGGCGATGTTGGAAGACCTGATTTGGCGCAGCATGTAATTGCCGATTTAACGGAAGAAAAATTAGCAGCGCATCTCTTTGATTCACTTCGCAATAAAATTATGCCGTTAAGCGATGATTTGATTGTATATCCTAATCATGGTGCAGGTAGTGCTTGTGGTAAAAAAATGAGCAAGGAAACTACCGACACACTTGGACATCAAAAAAAGGTTAATTATGCACTTAACCCTGCATTGACTAAAGAGCAGTT
>CAIXZI010000443.1 GCA_903923915.1 uncultured Bacteroidota bacterium | reverse complement strand
ATTACCAGTCTATCAACGAAGGTATAAATGGTTGCTTGCGTTTATTGCATCATTACAAAATGATAAACGAAGATGTGCCGCCAAACGCTTTTGTGAAGCTTAAAAAAAGTTCATGGGTTCGTGCCAAGCAATCGGGTTTGTTTCATATTTCAAAACCAAATGGTGCTTATGTAAATAAAGATGAAATTTTAGGAGCCATTTGTAATCCATTTGGACAAGTGGAAGCCCGCATTACATCGCCATTTGATGGTTATATTGTTGGTGTTAACAATCAGCCTGTGGTAAATCAGGGCGATGCCCTCATACATATCGGAACAGAAGACTAACTTTGTCGGGTAATTAAGACAAATGAAAAAAATAAAAGACGCCAATGATTTTAAAATGATTGCTACTACCACTTTAGGCTTAGAGGAAGTATTAACAACAGAACTTTTAAGATTAGGAGCAAAAAATATAGAGCAGCATAACCGTGCGGTTAGTTTTTATGGTGATGAGGGCTTTATGTATAAAGCTAATTTATGCTTACGTACTGCTATACGTGTATTAAAACCTATTACAAGCGGTAAAGCACAAAACGAACATGAACTCTATGATTTGATTGATTCTATTAGTTGGGATAAATTTTTAAGTTTAAATCAAACACTTGCTGTTACGGCGGCTTTAAACACCGAGTATTTTAATCACAATCAATACGTAGCGCAAAAATGTAAGGATGCTATTGTTGATCAATTCAGGTCTAAAACTGGTAGCCGTCCGTCGGTTGACAGGGAGAATCCCGATTTTGGTTTATACATTTATATTTTTAATGATGAAGTAAATATTATGCTGGATAGTTCCGGCATTCCTTTATACAAACGGGGTTACCGCATGGATACCAATTTAGCCCCTTTAAATGAGTGTTTAGCAGCAGGACTTATTTTATTGAGTGGCTGGGACGGTCGTTTGCCTTTATACGACCCAATGTGTGGCTCGGGCACTATTTTAATTGAAGCTGCGCTTATTGCTGCCAACATTCCGCCGGGTTATTTTAGACAAAGTTATTGCTTTATGAACTGGCCCGATTTTGATCAGGAATTATTCGATAAAATTTACGATAATGTTATTAGTAAAATAAATAATAATAAGCCTATTTTATTAGGAACGGATATATCGCCTCATGTGCTTAAAAAAGCCAAAGAAAATGCGGCTTCTGCCAATGTAAATGAAATGATAACCTTTCAAAAAGCAGATTTTCTTGAAACTAATTTTGGCGAAGAAAAAAAATATACCATCATTATGAACCCGCCTTATGGAGAGCGCATGAATAAGGATGATATAAAAGTTTTATATAAAACTATTGGAGATACTTTAAAGCATAAATACAAAGGTTCTTCTGCTTGGATTATAAGTTCAAGCGTTGAAGGTTTTAAAAGTGTGGGTTTGAAAACTTCACGAAAAATATCTTTGTATAATGGTGGTTTACCTTGCAAATACAATAAGTACGAGATGTATTAGTTAATTACTGAAAACTAAAATATCTACGCCTTTATAATTTTTATTGACTGTTTGGGTTTTGTAATTAATAGAGATAGCTTTTAAAAGACTGTCATTTTCTGAACCTTGTTTCACAAAAGTTTGAGTAAGAATTACCTTATTATATTTTGTAAAATCTATAGTATTTACATCTTGAATATTAGAAATAATAAAAATAGAATTGACGTGT
>CAIXZI010000442.1 GCA_903923915.1 uncultured Bacteroidota bacterium | reverse complement strand
GACTGGTTTTCAGAAACATGGGTACACAACTTAAAGGATATTATTCCGACGAGGGTGGACAACACATTGAACCTATACCTTTTAATATTCAGCTTGGAGTTACCAAAAAGCTGGCATATGCACCGCTGCGATTCTCGCTTACCCTGCAAAATCTTCAAAACTGGGATATGAATTATCAGCAATAGCCTCCATCCACAAGCCCGTACAAGCAAGGATTATTTCTTTGCATTCAATTAATTTTTTATACTTCCAATAATCAACATCAGTTATACTGTCATTCAGTGAATTTATTTTTTTGTAAATCCTAATCAAATTATTTACAGAATTTTCAGGCTTTTGCGGATTAAAATTTGCAATACAACTATCAATCATTTTTTGCAGAGATGCAGTTTCTGCAAACCTCGTCCATGTTTGGTTAATGCCGTCAAACAAATCTTTTTTTGCGCTATCTCCTTTTAATAATTTAAAATACTCAATACTTTCGCCGCGTGATTTTGCAGAACCAAAACCCTGGCTCTTATGCATAGAGCGACTTTCAGCAGCAATCTCGCCATAACTTTTTCCTAACAAAGGATTAAAAACTCCCACATCAATTTTTAATTGATCGGGCGCTGTTGTGTTGGTTGTTCCAAAATTAAAAGTGTTCCAAAAAATGCGTTTTGCCTGCCACACCTGCGTATAAGCCAATTGCTCCGGAAATCTTTTTGCATCAGCTGCAGCATCAAAAGCCTCTAAAGCTAAAATGGCTGAAGCCGTATGATGTCCGTGCCCGCCTTCGCCTGTGGTAGGAAAACGACAAATAATTACATCGGGTTTAAATTTTCTAATCGCTAAAACTACATCAGCCAATATGCTGTCTTTATTCCAAATAGAAAAAGTTTCTTCCGGGTTTTTAGAAAAACCAAAATCGTTTGCGCGTGTAAAAAATTGCTCGGCTCCATCTATTCTACGCGCGGCTAATAACTCCTGCGTACGTATTAAACCTAATGCTTCGCCTTGTTCTTTACCAATTAAATTTTGTCCGCCATCACCTCTCGTTAATGATAAATAGCCTGTGCGTAAATTTCTTTCTTTGGCTAAGTAAGCTAACAGGCGCGTGTTCTCATCATCCGGATGTGCGGCTATATATAGTACCGAACCAACCGTATTTAGTTTTTTTAATGATTGCAATATCTCTGCCGAGTTTTGTGCATATAGTTGACTAATTAAACAAATGCTTAATAGAAAAATTCTTTTCATAGGATCTTAAATTGTGTGCGAAAATTAGGGATTATTAAGGAAATAAAGCTGTTAATATTTTACACGTTTTAAATTGTTTTGGGCGTTTCGGTTGATTTAGCTCGTCGTTTTAGTTTTTATTTTGGTTTCGCAGAATGCTGAAAAAGCATTTCCACCGCTGGGCTTTTCACCACATAAAAAGGGTTTTCGTTGCCACCCCTAACGCAACCCCCATCCCTTTAAAATGGCATTAATTTGTTATTTTTGAAATAACTTATGCTAATTACCAAAAACCAACTGCTCGAAAAAAATCATTTAATTAATAAATTACTTTTTGCTTACATACTTTCTTTTGCTTTTCAGGCACTTATACAAAATTACAGGTGGCAACTATCCGAATGTATTTTTGGAATTTTAATTGGTTGTTGTTTATTATTTAAAGTTAATTTTTTACCTAAAAAAATAACGTCAATCGATTTTTTTCTACTAATTTTTATAGCACTTATCACGGTTGATAACCTTATTATTCATTCTAAAAACAGTATTTCACAATGTATAATTCAGGTGTATTTGCTTAGTGTATTTTTTCTTTTTCGTTATTTTTTTCTTTTATGGAAACAAGAAATGATTGCACTCGTATCTAAAGCATTTATTTGCATGGGTTTACTTGTTTCATTTTGCGGAATAATAGGGTTTATAATTAATTACACAGGAGGGGATACAAAACTTGTTGATGTGTATTATGGCTTTCCTTACTTGGGCAATACGGTACGGGCAGTTGGTTTTACAAGCTCACCCGATATGTTAATAGAATTAATAGGGCTTGCATTTGCTTTTTTGTTTAGTCATATTCTTACAATAAAAAAAATTCGGGTTACGCATATAATCGCCCTTGTAGTTTTAAGTTTAGGCGCGTTTCTTACATTCTCTAAAGAAATTATTTTAACGATTTTGACTTTCTCACTTTTAATATGGCTGCACTTACATCCTAAAAAAGGCATCAAAATCATTATTTTGTTTACGACATTAATTTGCGCAATTGGTTACGTTTTCTTTACGCATATTATTGTTTTAGGCGCAAATCAAAAAAATAAATTAACAGAATTAAGTCAATCAGAATTTAGCACAGGAAAAGTTATTTATGAGAACAAAAAATTTACGCTCGTCGAGAGTAGCTATTTGGCTTTAAAAAGAATTTCATACAAATTAGGGGAAGAAAATCCGTTTTTTGGTATCGGCTCTGGTAATTATGCTGAAAAATTAATGGAAGCAAAACAAACGGGCCAATACTCACCTAATTTACCCATCTACGACCCGCATTCTACTTATTTAGGTGTTTTTGCCGAGAATGGAATTGTTGTACTGATGGCATTACTATTAATGATTTGTGCATGGGTTTATCAACTTTTTAAAACGGCATCTGTTTTTCTTTTTTATGGCGCATCGGCTATTTTAGCACTATTACTTGTTTGCTGGATTAATGCGGTTTCCTGTGATATATTAAATTACCGGCACTTATGGGTTTTATTGGGCATTGCATCCGGAATTTTTGCTTCCAAAGAAGTAAGTACAAAATTCAGTGTAAAATAGTATTTTTGCGCCCATGAGCAACCAAGAAGATTTATTTAAAAACCTAATCTCACATTGTAAAGAGTACGGATTTATTTTTCAAAGCAGCGAAATCTATGACGGCCTTAGTGCTGTATATGATTACGGACAAAACGGAACTTTATTAAAAAATAATATCCGCCAATACTGGTGGCAGAGCATGGTGCAATTAAACGAAAATATTGTTGGCATTGATGCCGCTATTTTTATGCATCCAACTACCTGGAAAGCAAGTGGACACGTAGATGCTTTTAGCGATCCTTTAATTGACAACAAAGATAGTAAAAAACGTTATCGTGCAGATGTGTTGATTGAAGAGCACGTTGCAAAAATTGAAGCTAAGATTGAAAAAGAAGTTGAGAAAGCAGCCAAACGTTTTGAAGGCTTTGATGAAAAAATGTTTCGTTCAACTAATGCACGCGTTTTAGAATATCAAAAAAGTGCAGACGATATAAATGCTCGTTTTAAAAAGGCATTAAATGAAAATGATTTAGCAGAAGTAAAACAAATTATTATTGACAGCGAAATTGTTTGTGCGGTAAGTGGCAGCAAAAACTGGACAGATGTTCGTCAGTTTAATTTAATGTTTTCTACGCAATTGGGTTCTGTGGCTGGTGATAGCGATACGATTTATCTTCGTCCGGAAACAGCGCAAGGTATTTTTGTAAATTTTTTAAATGTGCAAAAGACCGGTCGCATGAAAATTCCTTTTGGTATTGCGCAAACAGGTAAAGCATTTAGAAATGAAATTGTTGCCCGTCAGTTTATTTTCCGCATGCGCGAATTTGAGCAAATGGAAATGCAATTTTTTATTCGGCCGGGCACACAAAAAGAATGGTACGAACATTGGAAAGAAACCCGTTTAAAATGGCATAATGCTCTAGGAATTGATCCAAAGAAAAAACGGTTCCACGATCATATTAAATTAGCGCATTACGCAGATGCCGCTTGCGACATTGAATTTGAATTTCCGTTTGGCTTTAAAGAGTTAGAAGGTATTCATAGCCGTACGGATTTTGATTTACGCAACCACGAGCAATACTCGGGTAAAAAGCAACAATACTTTGATCCTGAATTAAACCAAAGTTACACGCCTTATGTAATTGAAACATCTATTGGTTTAGATAGAATGTTTTTAGCAATTATGGCCTCTTCGTTAAAAGAAGAAAAATTAGAAGATGGTTCAGAACGTGTAGTGTTATCAATACCTGCAGCATTAGCGCCAATTAAGGTAGCTGTTTTCCCTTTAATGGGTAAAGATGGCATGCCTGAAAAAGCGATGGAAATAATGAACATGCTTAAGTTTGACTACAATGTTACTTACGAAGAAAAAGATAACATAGGCAAACGTTACCGCAGGCAAGATGCCATTGGTACGCCATATTGCATAACGGTTGATCAACAAAGTTTAGAAGACAATACCGTTACCATTCGAGATAGAGATACGATGAAACAAGACCGCGTGGCTATTGATACTATTCCAAATCTTATTGCAGAAAAAGTAAGTTTAAAAAGCTTATTGAAGAAGTTGGTTTAAATCCTATTCGTTAGATTTTACGAGGCATTTGGGTATATTCCAGATGCCTTTTATTTTTTCAGTAGGTATAACATTTCCATCCCAGTCAAGGTATTTTCCTTGTGCATTACGCTTCATAATAAAAACACCGCCATTTTTTATAAGTGAAATTATTTTTTGTTTGATTTCTTCAATAGATAATTTCTTTACTTCTTCTGAAAGCGATAATGCAATGTCGTTATTCTTTAAATCCATTACTGATGAAAGCGAATCAGAGAGCTCTCCATCCTCATCGGACAGGCTATGCAAAAACTGCCAATGATTTGCTTTTTCGTGCGCCTTACCGAGTTTGCGTAATTTGTGTGCTTTTACATATTTGCTAAAATAAGCCATGGCAAATGTGTGCCTAAAAGCATCTAATTTTCCTCCGTTTTCAAAGGTATCTAACAAGTGTTGTTGTTTTACTTCTTTGTAAACAGCGTACATTTCACCCTGATGCTTTTTTATTTTTTTTGCAGCAAACGGATGCCAGATGGCCCAGCATTTTTCGTATTTACTTAGGTTGTGAAAAGATTTGGTTTGTGCAGAAGCAGAAATAGTGAAAAATAAAACAAGTAAACAGTATATAAATTTGCACTTCATTTGTTTGGTAAAATTACCGGAAAATAAATACTTTCATGCATCTATTTTAAATGGAGTTTGGGCGCTTACAAAATATCGAATTAATTGATTTTAGCTTACCCGCAGATCATCCTGGGATTAAAAAAATACTGGGTGGACAACGATGTGAAAATATTGGAGCTTACGTCGGTTCAGTTGTGTGGGCGGATGAAAACTTAGTAAAGAAAATTTATCCGGATAGGGCAGGTTCTAAAAATTATGTAAAGTATTATGGCAAGCAATTTAATACGATAGAATTAAATGCTACGCACTATCGTGTGCCTGATAAAGAAACTGTAAAACGCTGGGCAGATGCGGTTCCGGAAGGATTTAAATTTTGCCCTAAAGTGCATGAATCTATTAGTCACACACAAAACATAACGCAAAGCATAGAGCTTGCGCAAAATTTTAATGATACCATACAAGCATTCGGAAATAAATTGGGAACTTCTTTTTTGCAATTACCACCCACCTTTAACACCAAAGGTTTAAATTATTTATTGGAATTTTTAGATGTAAACCCAATACGGAAGTTAGCCATAGAACTGCGCCATGAAAGTTGGTTTGAAGAAGGTAACGAAGAATTAAAAACCCTTTGCAATTATTTATATAAAAATAATATTTCGCTTGTTATAACTGATGTCGCCGGAAGAAGAGATGTGTTGCATCAGCGTTTAACCAACAAAACTGCTTTTATTCGTTTTGTGGGGAATGATTTACACCCAACGGATTACACGCGGATGAATGAATGGGTACAACGAATTAATGAGTGGATACAACAAGGTTTAGAAGAATTTTATTTTTTTATGCATAGTCCTGATAAAGGATTGACAGCCGACTTGGCTGTTTATTTTATTAATAGAATGAACAAAGTTGCCAGTTTAAAAATGAAAGCACCTAAAATAAAAACCGACGAAGGTACGCAGTTGGATATGTTATAATTTTATGCGTTAGGGATTGTAGTGGAAAGCCTTTTATGTAATCATAAAAGCTGGAAACGTAAAGCCCGCCGCTGTCATCAGCGGAACGCCCAAAACAAATTACAAACGCTGCCCGATCTTAACAACCATTTGATTTTTCCAGCTGGCAAAAGTGCCGGCAATTATTTGTTTACGCGCTTCGCCAACTAACCACAAATAAAAAGTAAGATTATGGATGCTGGCAATTTGCATACCTAACATTTCATCGCACGAAAACAAATGGCGCACATAGGCTTTACTGTATTGCGTATCGGCAAAACAATCGCTTTCAGGATCGATAGCAGAAAAATCTGTTTTCCACTTTTCGTTCTTAATATTGATAATTCCGTTGCGTGTAAATAACAAGCCATGTCGCGCATTACGTGTAGGCATTACGCAATCCATCATATCAACGCCCAGTGCAATACTTTCTAAAATATTTACCGGTGTACCAACACCCATTAAATAGCGTGGTTTATCTTTTGGAAGAATTTCGCAAACCATATCGGTCATTTCATACATCATTTCGGCAGGTTCACCTACTGATAAACCACCGATTGCATTCCCGTTTAAATTTCTTGAAGCGATATACTCTGCAGATTGCTTACGCAGATCGGGATATACACTACCCTGTACAATAGGAAATAAATTTTGTTCGTAACCATATTTATCAGGCGTGCTGTTAAAACGAGCGATGCAACGGTCGAGCCATCGATGCGTCATGTGCATTGATTTGCGCGCATAATCTATATCGCATGGATAAGGCGTACACTCATCAAAAGCCATCATTATATCAGCACCAATAATACGCTCAATATCCATCACGCGCTCGGGCGAGAACATGTGTTTAGAACCATCAATGTGAGATTTAAAAGTTGCTCCTTCTTCGGTGATTTTTCGTTGTGCTGAAAGCGAGAATACTTGGTAACCACCACTATCGGTAAGAATGGGTTTATCCCAACCGTTGAATTTATGCAGTCCGCCTGCTTTTTCAAGCACATCAATACCCGGACGCAAATATAAATGATAGGTATTTCCTAAAATGATTTGCGCTTTAATATCATCTTTCAATTCACGTTGATGAACTGTTTTAACAGTACCCGCCGTTCCAACAGGCATAAAAATGGGAGTTTCAATAACGCCGTGCGCTGTTTCTAATAAACCTGCACGCGCTTTAGATGATGGATCGTTGTTTTGTAATGTAAATTTCATTTTAAGACTAAAACTTTTTTAATGTTTCTATATTAATTTCAAGTAAAGAATGCAGAGTTAAATCTGCAATAATAAATTTTGGGTTGCTTAAATTAAATTCTTCGGGTATGCCTATAACGCTCATGCCTGCTGCTTTTGCGGAGATAATGCCATTTAAAGAATCTTCTATAACAAGACAATCATTAGGTTTTATATTTATTGCTTCGGCGCATTTTAAAAACACTTCCGGATGTGGTTTACCATAAGTAAGATGTTCGGCAGATTGTATGTGTTTAAAATATTGTTCGATTTTTAAAACTTTCAGCACACAATCAATTAATTTTTTAGAAGATGAAGTGGCTAGCGCAATAATTAATCCCTGACTTGAAATTACATCTAATGCTTGCTGCAGGCCTTTCATAGATTTGCCTTCAGCTATTATCAATCCGCATAAATGATCTTCAATAGTATCTTTTACAAGCGTTTCGTTAGTGGTAAATGGTGTTTTATTATTCCAGAAAGTAATTACCTGATCTATACGCATACCGGTGGTAACACGGCTATCTGCTTCGGTAAAGGGTAAACCGTGAATACCAAAACCACGTACCATAGCTCTTCGCCAAAGAGGCTCAGAATCTATAATAATCCCATCCATATCAAAAATAACCGCCTTAAGCATTGTTAATTACTTTGTTTAATTTTTGCAAAGGTAGAACAATTAGTGAAGGCTTAGCTGCGTAACTTTGCGTATTATGCCTGTTATAGATATATATAGTGTTGGTTTTTGGCTTGTAGCTTGTTTTGCTTTGATTGCTCTGCATCAAATAGCTGTTTATTTATTTTTATACGGTAAACTTGCTTTTTATAAAGAAGCCGGAAAGCCTACAAATACTGAGAAACCGCCTGTTTCAATAATTATATGTGCTAAAAATGAAGCTGATAATTTAACGGAGTTCTTACCAAAATTTTTAACACAGAATTACCACAAATTTGAGGTGATTGTGGTAAACGATTGCAGCAGCGATAATACGGATGATGTGTTGCGTGAATACGCCAAGATTTTCCCAAACCTGCATGTTATCACCATTAAAGAAGACGACTATTACAAACACGGCAAAAAATTTGCTTTAATGGTGGGTATAAAAGGCGCTAAATATGAGCATCTTTTGTTTACTGATGGAGATTGTTATCCGCAAAGCGAAAACTGGATTAGTGAAATGGTGCAGGGTTACACACCCGAAAAAGAAATTGTTATTGGTTACGGACCTTATCGTGCCGAGAAAAGTTTTTTAAATAAACTAATACGTTTTGATACGTTTGCCATTGCAATACAGTATCTGTCTTTAGCTATTGACAATAAGGCGTATATGGGTGTTGGCAGAAATTTGTCTTATAAAAAAGATTTATTTTTTAAGAACAAAGGTTTCTCTACGCATTATCATATCAATTCGGGTGATGATGATTTGTTTATTAATCAAAATGCAACGCATGTAAATGTGGGTGTTATTATTTCAAAAGACAGTTTAACCTATTCAATCCCTGCAAAAGATTTTAGCGAGTGGAACCGTCAGAAAGCCCGCCATTTAAGCACTTCTACCATGTATAGCGGCGCATCTAAAAACAGATTAGGTATTTTACATGCAAGCAATTATCTTTTTTATGCCTTTTTTATTGCTTCATTATTTTTTATTGATCTGATTGCTATCACTGCGGCGCTCTTTGTCGTTAAAAGTGTTGTGCAATTAATTGTCTTTAACAAAGCGGCTAAAAAATTAGAAGAAAAAGATTTGTTAGGCGGACTTTTGTTATTCGAGTTTTTATTGTTATTCTTATATCCTATCTGGCATACGCAAAAAAGATATGCAAACACAACTAAATGGAAAGGTTAAACGGAGAAAATAGTTTTTCGCCTAAAGCGCTGCATGATATAAAGCTTGTTGAGCGTGCTTTGCAACACGACGACCAAAAAGCTTACGCAGAGCTGATGAAACGTTATTGGGAACCCGTTTATTTTATGTTGTTACGCATGATAAACAACAAAGATGATGCGGAAGATTTAACGATTGAAGCCTTTGCAAAAGCATTTAAATATCTCCCTCAATATTCTACCAATTACGCGTTTAGTACCTGGTTATTTAAAATTGCATCTAATAACGCTATCGATTTTTTACGCAGAAACAAAGAACATAAAGGCTTGACTTCTTTAAATAAATCTTACGGAGAAGAAGGTGGAGAAGAACTTTCTGCACTTATAAAAGGAACTGGTTTAAACCCCGAAGAAAGTGTTATTAGAAAACAAAATATTGACAGAATACGTATTATCATTGATAAACTTAAACCAAATTATCGCGAGATAGTTGAGTTGTTTTACATTGAAGAGTTAAGTAACGAAGAAATTGCCAAAAAAGTTAACCTACCTTTAAGCACAGTAAAAACAAGGCTTTTCAGGGCGCGCGACCTTTTACTTACTATTGTTAAACGACATAAAAACTTTTAACCGTGCAAAGCGCTGAACTTATTTTTTCTTACTTTCCTGATTTAACCGATGAGCAAAAAAGGCAGTTTATACAATTAGAGCCTTTGTATAAAGAATGGAATGAAAAAATAAATGTCATTTCTCGTAAAGATATTGACCAGCTTTATTTGCATCATGTATTACACTCGTTAGGGATTGCAAAAATTATCTCTTTTGCCGATGGTACACAAGTGCTTGATGTTGGCACAGGCGGCGGATTTCCGGGCATTCCATTAGCCATACTTTTTCCGAAAGCGCATTTTCATTTGGTAGATTCTATTGGGAAAAAAATTACAGTTGTAAAAGAAGTTGCTGCCGGACTTGGTTTAAAAAATGTAACTGCTCAGCAAATTCGTGCAGAAGAAATAACCAACATGTTTGATTTTGTGGTTAGTCGCGCTGTTACAGAATTAACGCCTTTTGTGGGTTGGGTTAGAAAATTATTTGCTCCTAAAAGTTTCAATACCATACAAAACGGTATCTTTTATTTAAAGGGCGGAGACTTAACACAAGAGCTAAAGCCCTTTGGTAACAAGGTTAGAATAAATGATTTGAAAAATTATTTTAAAGAAGATTTCTTTGAAACCAAAAAAGTGGTTTATCTTTCCGCTAAGAAAATAAGATAGAATTACTTCTTACTTCTTTTTTCTTCCCACATGTTTAATAGTTCTACTACTAAAGAGAAGCCAAGGGCTGCGTACACATAAGATTTTTCTATTTCAAAGCCGGTAAAGGTTTTAATAGAATCTATAATCAACAACAAAGCAATTACCAATAAAAAGGTAAGCGCCAGCATTTTTACACGCGGGTTTTTATTAATAAAATTAGCTACTGCGTTAGAAAACAAAACCATTACCGTCATGGCCGCAATTACAGCGCTACCCATAATGATTAAATTTTTAGAAACTACAATAGCCGTTAAAATAGAATCAAAAGAAAAAACAATATCAATTAAAACAATTTGAAAAATGATGTTGCTTACACTTGCTTTTTTTGAGCTTGATTTATGCGAAGCTTCTTCTCCGTTAATTTTTTCCCAAATTTCGCCGCCGGTTTTATATAGTAAAAACAAGCCGCCTGCCATAAAAATTAAATCGCGCAACGTAACGCCGTGATTAGCTATGTTAAACAAAGGCTCGTTTTGTGAGGATAAATAGCTAAGTGTAAATAATAATGCTATACGAATAAACACAGCCAGTATTAAACCTGTAGTACGCGCCTGCCCACGTTGGTTAGCAGGAAGTTTATCGGCAATGATGGCAATAAAAATAATATTATCTACCCCTAAAACAATTTCTAAAAGTGATAAAGTTAACAACTGAATCAAACCTTGAGCAGTAAGAAGGTCAGTAAACATTTGGGAAAAATTCATATCGCAAATTTGTAAAAAATACTTAAAGTAAAAACCTGACTGCTATTTTATTTATTAATGTTTTTAAACCCAATTAAAAATTTCTTTAGCGTTAGCAGTTGTAATAGAGGCAACTTCTAACAACGAGCATTTTTTAACTTCTGCTACTTTAGCGGCTATTAAAGGGATATAAGCCGATTCATTTCTTTTGCCACGATAGGGGGCGGGCGCCAAATACGGCGAATCAGTTTCTAAAACCAAATGTTTTAAATCGATATTTTCAATGACTTTATCCAGTCCGCTGTTCTTAAAGGTAATTACACCGCCAATACCTAATTTAAAATTTGTGGTATCTATAATTTTTTGAGCTTGCTCTGCATTTCCGCTAAAACAATGAAAAATGCCTTTTGGAAGTTTTTTAAAACGAGTAAGCACTTCAAAAATTTCATCGAAAGAATTACGACAATGAATAACAATAGGCAAATTAAATTCTAAAGCCCAGTTTATCTGCGTTTCAAAGGCTTCTACTTGTTGATTGAAAAAAGTTTTATCCCAATATAAATCAATGCCTATTTCGCCAACGGCAACATATTTTTTTGACTGCAAATAATTATAGGCAATAGCTAATTCTTCTTTATAATTTTCTTTAACTGAGCAAGGGTGCAAACCCATCATTGGAAAACAATGCTGCGGATATTTATTACACAAAGTATGCATGCCTGCAACAGAAGATGAATCTATATTAGGAAGAAAGAATTTCTCAACACCAGCATCTATAGCCTTTTGCAATGCGGCGGCAATATCTGTTTTAAATTCTTCTGAATAAAGATGTGTGTGGGTATCAATAAACATTAAACAAACTTTTCGCCTTTTTGCACTTTTACATCGTTTACAAAATTGCGTATTTGCTGCTCGTCTTGTTTTTTGCAAATTAATAAAAGTCCATCAGATTCAACAACAATATAATCTTCTAAGCCTTGAATAAGCACCAACTTATCTTTTGGTACATTGATGATGCAATTTTTAGTATCATATAACATCGTATTTTTACCCACTACGGCGTTATGGTTTTTATCGTGTTTAATTTGTTCGTATAAACTTCCCCAAGTACCAAGGTCGCTCCAACCAATAATAGAAGCACGTACATAAACATTTTTAGCGCGTTCCATCACTGCATAATCTATAGAAATATTTTTACAGGATACGTAAGCATTCTTTATAAAATCAATTTCTTTTTTAGTGCCATACACATCATTATCATCCCTAAATAAGTTAGCTAACTCAGGCTCATGTTTTTCTATCGCAGCTATAATACTTTTCGTACTCCAAATAAAAATACCTGCGTTCCATAAAAAATCGCCACTCCTTACAAAAAACTTTGCCATATCAGCATCGGGTTTTTCTGTAAAGGTTTTTACTTTTTTTATGCGATTATCTTTTTCTTCGGTTTCTGATTCTACAAATTGTATGTAGCCATAACCTGTATCAGGTCGGGTTGGTTTAATGCCGATAGTAAGTAAACAATCTTCAGCTTTAGCTTTGCTGTAACAAGATTTTACGGCTTTTAAAAACACATCTTCTTTAGTAATTAAGTGGTCGCTTGGCGCAACAACTGTTACTGCATTAGGATTTTTTTTGTGAATTTTATAAGAAGCATAAGCCACGCAAGGTGCCGTATTTTTACGCGCAGGTTCACACAAAATATTCTCTTTCGGAATTTTCGGGAGCTGCTCGGCCACTAAATCTTTATACTGTTCGGATGTAACAACATAAATATTTTCGGGTGCGCATAATTTAGAAAAACGATGTGCTGTATTTTGTAACAAAGTTTCACCTGT
>CAIXZI010000441.1 GCA_903923915.1 uncultured Bacteroidota bacterium | reverse complement strand
AGGAATGAATAATAAATCTTCTGTTTCATCTTTTCCGTATTGCTCTAATTTTTCTTTATCGGTAAAAACAAATTCGTTGCCAACAATATGCTTTAGCTGATCAAGTATTTGAGGGGTGATTTTATTATATGCCATACAATTTCTATTGGCTCAAATTTAATGAATCAACAATAACAACGTAATTAAAATTATCAGCAATTATGTCGCATACTTTTTAGAAATTAGGATGTCATATTGAGCTTGACGAAATATGAGCGTTGCCTTCCCCAATCCTTCAACAGGCTCAGGATGACAATACTAATGTTGCTCGAAAAACAAGGGATTTCCGTCTGGATCAACAATTAAAAAATGTGCAGCGCCTTGAGCACCTTCTTTAGCTTCTAATACAAAGGGAACTCCATTTTGTTTCAGATGTTTTTGAAGAATATGAATGTTATCTGAAGAAAAAGTAAGTGTATTTCTTGGAATGATGCCTTCGTAAAGCCCAATAATTAATTCGGCATTGCGCATAATTAAATACTTGCGTTCTATATTGCTAAAGCGCTGATCAACCTCAAAACCCATCTTAAGATAAAACTCTTTTGATGCTTGAAGATTTTTTACGTTTAATGCAATATGATGCTGTCCCAATTCCATTGGGGTAAATATATGTTAATTTTTTTAACAAAAAACTAATTTTCTGCGCCTTGTAAAACCCCAGATTTGGCTCGCTCTTTAAGCAATGCTATTTCAAGTACCTGATTCATGTGGGTTACATAATGTATGGTTAAACCTTTTAGGTAATCTGCATTTATATCATCAACATCTTTGCGGTTTTCTTCGCACAAAATAATTTCTTTTATGCCTGCACGTTTTGCAGCTAATAATTTTTCTTTTAAACCACCAATAGCAAGCACTCTTCCACGTAGGGTTATTTCGCCTGTCATGGCAAGGTTTTTTCGCACTTTGCGTTTTGTAAATGCTGATGCTAAACTTGTAAGCATAGCAATACCTGCTGATGGGCCATCTTTAGGAGTGCCGCCTTCAGGAACGTGTATATGTATATTTTTCCCTTTAAAAGTTTCGGCGGTTGCATCAATAATTTGCGGATGCGCTTTTAAAAATTCTAAAGCAATAACAGCGCTTTCTTTCATTACATCACCCAAATTACCTGTTAATGTAAGTTTTTGCTCTGTTCCTTCAGAAAGGCTGGTTTCAATAAATAAAATATCGCCACCAACTTGTGTCCAAGCTAAGCCTGTAACAACACCCGGTACATCATTACCCTGGTATTTATCTTTACTATGTGCAGGTCCTAAAATTTTAATCAGGTTTTCTTCGTTTACTTTAGTTAGATTTTTTTTGTTGCTGGCAATTTCTTTTGCTGTAAAACGAGCAATTTTAGAAATGCGTTTTTCAAGTGAACGAACACCGCTTTCTCTAGTATAATCTTCAATTATTCTATCTAAAACTTTATCGGATATTTTTAATTGTGATTTTTTTAGGCCTGTATCTTCGGTAACTTTTGGAAGAATATGTTTTTGTGCAATTTGTATTTTTTCTTCGGTGGTGTAGCCGTTCATTTCAATAATTTCCATCCTATCGCGCAAGGCAGGTTGTATGGTGTTTAATGAGTTTGCTGTGGCGATAAACAACACTTTACTTAAATCGTAATCAAGTTCCAAATAATTATCGTAAAAGGTTGAATTCTGTTCCGGATCAAGCACCTCAAGCAAAGCCGAAGAAGGATCTCCGTGATAATCAGAACCCATTTTATCTATTTCATCTAATACAAAAACCGGATTAGAGGATTGTACTTTTTTTATGTTTTGTAAAACGCGTCCGGGCATAGCGCCAATGTATGTTTTACGATGGCCACGAATTTCGCTTTCGTCTTTCAATCCACCTAAACTCATGCGTACGTATTTTCTACCTAATGCCTTTGCAATACTTTTTCCTAAGGATGTTTTACCAACGCCCGGAGGCCCATACAGACAAAGGATTGGTGATTTTAAGTTGCCTTTTAATTTTATAACGGCAAGATGTTCTAAAATGCGTTCTTTAACTTTATCAAGTCCGTGATGGTCTTCGTTTAAAATTCGTTCAGCATTTTTTAAATTGAAATTATCTGCTGTGTATTCGTTCCAAGGTAAATCAAGTAAAAGCTCTAAGTAATTAGATTGAATAGCATACTCTGCAGCATTAGGATTCATGCGTTGAAGTTTAGAAACTTGTTTTTCAAAAACGGCTAAAACATCTGCACTCCATTTTTTATTTTTTGCTTTTTCTTTAAACTCAACAATTTCTTGTTCGTGCTGGTTTCCACCCAACTCTTCTTGTATTGTTTTTATTTGTTGATTTAAAAAATACTCGCGTTGTTGCTTATCTAAATCTGTTCTTACTTTACTTTGAATTTCATTTTTTAATTGCAGCATTTGCAATTCTGACGTCAGGTTTTTTAGTACAAGTGTTGCACGTTCAGATAAATCAGGCTGTTCAAGCATTTTTTGTTTCTCTAATGAAGAAACATTGGCGTGCGATGAAATAAAATTTATTAAGAAAGAAGCACTTTCAATATTGTTAATAGCAAAAGCAGCTTCGCTGGGCATTTGCGGCGATTGCTTAATTATTTGTGTAGATAAATCTTTTAGAGAAGATACTAAAGCTGAAAATTGTTTGTCGTTTTTTACAGGTTTTGTTTCTTCAAAGGGAATAACTTTTGCTTTAAAATAAGGCTCGGTTTGCGTAAATTCTCCGGTTTTAAAACGTTTTTTCCCTTGTAAAATAACCGTTGTGCTACCATCAGGCATGCGCAATTGTTTAATGATATGCGCAATAGTACCAACTTCGTTTAAATCTTCAGGTTTTGGCTCTTCAATAGCATCGTTTTTTTGGGAAACAACACCAATAATTTTAGTGCCTTTGTAAGCATCGCGTATAAGTTGGATAGATTTATCTCTGCCAACGGTAATTGGAATTACAACACCCGGAAATAAAACGGTGTTGCGTAATGGAAGGATAAAAACAGATTCAGGAAGTTTTTCATTATTCATTTGGTCTTCATCTTCCTGCGATAGTAAAGGGATGAACTCAGCATCTTCCTCATTTATATTATTAAATCGTATATCGTTAAATAAATCGTTCATGGTAAAAAATTATGTTTAGCTAATGTGAAAAATTATGCCACAAGCTTATACTTGCCAAAATGGCGTTATTGTGCCGTTATTTTAGAGTAAATAGTGGTATTTGCGGGGTCAACCGTGCCAAGTATTTGTATAACCTGATTTTTTTCTTCGTTTGGTGCTGCCTGAAATATATTTACTATTTCCTGGTTTTTTGCTTCAAAAAATACCTGCGTATTAAAAGATGCCGGGCGGTTTTTATGTACTTCGTTTATGTTATTAATGGCCTGTAAAACCGCAGCACGACCGGTTTCCATATTATCATACATAACATCCAAACCTTTGCGGTGATAGTTATACATGGTTTCGCGCAATGGCTGAAACATGTTATTTAAAATGTTATCTATGTAAGAATACCTGTTTTTAAACTGGTTATCTGAAGATTGCCAGCCCGGTTCGGTAGCACTTTGGGCATTATTTACAATAATTTGTGCTTTTTTCCACATATCAGTTCCTCCCAGCAATGAAAAACTATCATAATCTAAGGCTAAAATTACATAAGCATAATAGCCTAATACAGATGTTAGATTTGTACTAAATCCTTGTAAATTAAAATCCATAGGTTGCCCCTCGGTATAACTAAATGTAAATGACTTATCAATATAATCAAACACCGTACTGTTGTAACCGGCTTTAAACACAGGCCTACGAGAGGATATGGATATAGTGCCTTGGTAAGAACCTCCGCCTAAATCGGTAGTTACATTTATTATAATCTGACAATCTATACGCTCATTTTGTTCAAATTTATCGGTAGTAAAACGGTAGTTATTCATAAAATCGTACACCTGCCTTTTCATGGTTGTGGTAAAAATCCTAACAGCATCAGCCCCTTGCAGCTGTGTAGTAACATCTACCTGGCAATTTAATTCTTGCGCATGTAATTTATTGATAGAAACTATCAGGCTAAAAATTAATAGGTATGTATAAATTCTTTTCACAATTATTTCTTTAAATAATTCAATGTAAAATTAAGAATATCTTTTGCAACTTCTTCTTTGCTTTTTAAATCATAATCAAACACTTTGTCACCTTTATCAATAATGCTTATTTTGTTAGTATCTGTGGCAAAACCGGCGCCTTTATCCTGTAAAGAATTAGCTATAATAAAATCCAAATTTTTGGCTTTTATTTTTTTGGTTGCGTACTCAATTACATTTTCTGTTTCTAAAGCAAAACCAACTAAACATTGTTGCTTTTTTTGTTTCCCTAATTCAGCTAAAATATCTGTGGTTTTGGTAAGATTTATTTGAAAGGTATCTTCTTTCTTTTTTATTTTTTGAGAGCTATAGTCTGCTGCTTTATAATCGGCTACCGCCGCTGACATTATGGCAATATCCGAAGTTTTAAATGCCTCTGTACAATTTGCGTACATTTCATTAGAAGATTCTACACGAATGCATTTTACAGCACTATTTGGCGCTAAATGCGTTGGGCCTAAAACCAAAGTAACATCAGCACCTTCGTGTGCAAAAGCATTTGCAATGGCAATACCCATTTTTCCGCTTGATCGGTTGCCTATAAAGCGTACAGGGTCTATCTCTTCGTAGGTTGGTCCGGCACTAATTAAAACTTTTTTTCCTTTAAAAGAACCGTGATTTTCAAACTCTTTTTCTAAAAAAGAAACAATGTTTTCAGGTTCCGCCATTCGGCCTTCGCCATGTAAACCGCTGGCTAACTCTCCATTTTCGGGCGGAATAACAATATTTCCGTAAGAAATAATTTTTTGAATATTGTTTTTTGCCGTTGGATGCTGATACATATCCACATCCATGGCAGGTGCTACATATACTTTACATCTGGCTGATAGGTAAACCGACATTAATAAATTATCACACAAGCCCGTAGCCATTTTGGCTAAGGTATTTGCCGTACAAGGCGCAATTACAAAGGCATCTGCCCAAAGGGCTAAATGCACGTGGTTATTCCAAACCTTATCGGGAGTAAAAAAATCTACTTCAACTTTGTTTTTTGATAGTACAGATAGGGTTTGCGGGCTAACAAAGGTTTGCGCATCGGGCGTCATAATTACTTTAATTTCTGCGCCTTTTTTAACCAATAAACGTACCAGGGTAGCGGCTTTGTAGGCTGCTATACCGGCAGTAACGCCTAAAAGTATTTTTTTTCCGTTTAGCATAAAAAGAAAAGGCAGCGTGCTATGTGCCAACTGCCTTTAATAACGTACAAATTATATTTTATTGTGCTTTTTCGTCGGTTGGTTTACGATAATGAATTTTTTCGTCCAAAAATTCCTGAATTGCAATTAGGGTTGGTTTAGGCAATTTTTCGTAGAATTTAGATACCTCAATTTGCTCGCGGTTTTCAAAAATTTCTTCCAAATTATCTGAATGAGAACTAAAATCATCTAATTTTTCGTGCAACTCTTCGCGCATTTGTAAAGCTATTTGGTTGGCACGACGGCTAATGATAGTAACGGCTTCGTAGATGTTACCGGTTTTTTCATCAAACTGACGAATATCGCGGGTAACGGTAGTTGGGTCTGCTTTTACGTTTTTAAAATCCATGTTGTTTTAGTTTTTGATGTTCAGTTTTTAATCGTTCACAATCCTTATAGATAATCTCAGCTTCGGCTAAATATTGACTATTGGGGTGCAAATCTACGAATTTTAAATAATTTTCCATAGCTTTTTCTAAACGTTCTGGTTTTTTAGCTTCTATGCTGTTTTTTGCCAATGAATAGTATGATTTTATAATCATTAGTCGCATTTCGTCATTATGCGGCGATTCGGGAAAATCTTTAATAAAATTCTCGCAGGCTGGGGCAGAGGCCTTCCAATCATCTCTAAAAAAATAACCTTTTGTAATTTCGTATGATTTCTTCTCTAATTTGCCACGCAGCTTATCCATCAATATGTTGCAAGTATCAACACGGTTACTTAGCGGGTATTCATTTAAAAAACTCTGAATTTCTTGTATGGCGTTTTTGGTATCACTTTGGTCTAAGGTATATCTGGGCGAGCTTAAATAGTAGCAATAAGCATTCATAAAAGCACATTCTTCGGCATGTACACTGTTATGAAAAGTACGTGAAAAGGTACGGAAATGGAAGCCAGCCAGGGCATAATCGGTTAAATAATAATGGCAATAGGTATAGTAATAATAAACCTGCTCGGCACGGTCAGTACCCTTAAAAACAGGAATAAGTTCTTCGAACAAAGTTTGGGCAGAAGTATAGTTTGTTTTGTTGTAATATTCGATGGCTTTTGTATATTTAAGCTCGTAATCAGAGCTTTTTAAAATCTTATTAAAATTGCCGCAAGCAAAAAAAGTAAGTGATAATAAAGTGGCAAAAAAGTATTTTAAAAAATGGCTTTTCATGTATAAGTTTGCAAAGGTACTAAAATGAAGGATATAATTATACATCTGTTAAAAGGCTTTTGTGGCTTATTTTTTGGCGATAATCCCCAAAGGGCAATAGCTCTTTTTGGTGAGCCCGATGAGAAAGAAGAAATAATGGATGAAATTTTTAATGAAAAAAGTACCGTTTATCATTATTGGGATCATGGATTTTCGTTGTTTTTTAAGGATGATGAAAACAAGGGGCTACACTGTGTAGAGGTTGATAACAAAGAAACTATTTTATTGGGCGAGAAAATTTTTGAATTAAAAGAAGAAGAAATTAAGGTTTTATTTAAGAAAAATGCTTTTCCGCTTAGCGAAACCGAGCAGCATGCCTGGGGCGAAAAACGTTTAAGTTTTGATGAAGCCTTTGCCGATTTATATTTTGAAAAAGGAAAACTAATTTCTATTAATTTTTGTACCCCTGATTATTTGGGCGACATAAATAAACTGAATTTGAATTAAATAGCATTTAAGTTTAGAAGCCTTACCATAGTTTTTTTTTGCCACGCAGTACCATTTTTAATAATCAATTTGAGCTTGCTGAAGACTTGGACTACTAATGCACAAGTTTCAACAAGCTTATCATGACAACAATTAATGATTGTATTGATGTTTACGGCCATAATGGTTACGATGGCGAGTATGCAACTGCTGATGTTGGTTGCCTTGCTGTTTCTTGCTATCGTCGCGCATTTTAAGCACAATTAAGGCTGTAAAGCCAACTATAAACAAAAAGATACTTAGCATAAACGTTAGGTTATGTATTAGGCTATCATTTTCTTCAATTGCGTTTGGGTTTTGTGCAAAAGCACTTTGACAAGAAAATAACGCTACAACAAGTATTGTACTTATTGTTTTTTTTGAGATGGTTGTTGTGTTTTTCATGGTTTCTATTTTTTAATGATTTATCTCTATATAAATGATTCAAGCTTGCATCTATATACTTAGACGTTAGTAAATTCAAAAAGTTGCATGATTAGAGGTAAATAAGCGCAATTGTGCGATAAAAGTTTTTAAACGGTCGGTTTTAACAATTAAACGGTCTTTTGATTTTCTTTATTTTTAATAAAAAGTAGCCGCAGAAGAAAAAATATTCCAATATGGTAAAGGAGATTTTACCTTTTGACTGGATTTATATAAATATTGATTGTTTTCTGTATCCAACATGGGTATATGACAATTTTTAGATTTATTCCATTTTTTAGGAATAAATATCATATCATGTATTAAACAATTTTGAACAAAATTTCTAACCTGCTCGGCATCAACACCAACGTTAGCTTGCAGGTTTTGCCCACCATCTAAGGCCATTTTAAATTGTGCACTTAGTAAGCCATGCGAATAATTAGTATAAACGCCCGCTGTAGTATCCATATAACAACCTTTATCATTAGTTGTTTTATTGCCCATTTGCCCCGTCCACATGGTGCAATTAACTGCAAACTGATATAAATTTTTGTATTGATACTGTACCAAAAATGCACCTGTTCTAAACCTATCTAAAGTAGGACGCGCAAAAATATCGTTTTCAGAAATGATACTGATTTTATTAAACTGCAAAGCAATAATACCGGTTTGTTGTGTAGTCTTTATTTTATTGAAATATAAGTTGTATGAATAGCCAACACTATTGGTATATTTAGATTGGTTAGAAATAATACTTAAAAACGGGTTATGCTCTTTTTGTTTAATGCCATAACCAAACACCAAACCGACAGAGGCAACTAACTCATCGTATTGTTTTACCGGGCCTAAATTTTTAAAATTATGGTAAATACGTAATTCTGTATTACCCTGCACAAAGTTGTAGTGATAGTACGTTTGAAATGTAAAACCAATGCGCTGAAATTTATTGCCTATAGCAGATACTGCACCAATATTAAAGCCCCAGTTTGTACCACAAAAAACTTGTGCCGTGGATGTTGAAATAACAATACAAACAAAATAAAGAAGTATGTGTTTTTTAATACGTACCAAAACACATTACAATTTTTTACCTTTTTTAAGTTGTTGAATTTTTTGTAACTCTTCAATATCCGCCTTATCTTTTAACCTATTGGTTGTTATTTTTGATAAAATTAAGTGGTTGTAATGAATAAACGGCACCAAAAGCCCTTCTATATCGGTAATTACTTTTTGTTTGTATGCTTCTTCAAAAGTAACCCCCGAAATATGTGTAAGGCAATCTACCCTTGCAGGCTCTTGCCAAAAATGAAAAGCAATAGGCTTTTCAAAATTAAATGAACTAATACTTTTTAACCCTTCTTCATTAAACCCAAGTTCTCTTAAAACAGGTATCAGTTTTTCTTTGTTTGCATTATCGGGTTTTAACCAAACATCCATATCGCCCGTAGTGCGCTTATAGCCATAATTAATTACGGCATAGCCGCCAATTAAAAGAAACTCTACTTTAGCCGCAGTCATTAATTTTATAATTTCAATATGTTCGTCAATAAAAATATTCACCCTACTTGGTCTATATAAATTGTATGGTCTGTTTTTCTTTTTCTTAAACTTTCTCTGGTATATCCGTAGGTTCTTAAAATTAAGTCAACTGTGTTCTTAATTCTTTCTGCAGCACTTTGTTTTAATACCTGCCTTAACTCATAGTCTTCCT
>CAIXZI010000440.1 GCA_903923915.1 uncultured Bacteroidota bacterium | reverse complement strand
TCGCATATCGCCCGAAGCGCCCGTACCTATTGTTACCGTTAAGAAAAAAGAAAGACGCTTAGGTGGTGCAGCTAACGTAGCACTTAATTTACAAGCACTTGGTGCTACACCTATTTTGTGTAGTGTAATTGGTGTTGATTACGAAGGGCAGAATTTTTTAGATTTATTAAAACAACAAAAGCTTAGTCAGAAAGGCATTTTAAAATCGCGCGAGCGTGTTACTACCGTTAAAACACGTGTTATTGGCAACAATCATCAAATTGTACGTGTTGATGAAGAATGGGAAGAAGATATTATTGCATCAGAAATGGATCAGCTTCAGCAGCTTATTTCATTTATCCTTCAGCACGATAAAATTGATGTCATTATTTTTGAAGATTATAACAAAGGATTAATTACCAATAAAATTATTCAAAAAACGGTTGAAATAGCTAAAAAACGTGGCATTCCGGTAGCAGTTGATCCTAAAAAGAAAAACTTTTTAAACTATAAAGGTGTTACATTATTTAAACCAAATTTAAAAGAATTGAAGGAAGGTTTAAAAGTAGATTTTAATGTAGATAATCAAAACGAAATGCAAAGGTTGCTGAGTAGTTTTAGACACAAACAAAAAATTGCAACCATATTACTTACACTTTCAGAAAAAGGAATTTGTACCAACTCGCGTACTGTTAAAGAAATTTTGCCTGCCCATTATAGAAACATTGCAGATGTATCGGGTGCAGGAGATACTGTAATAAGCGTTGCTGCTTTATGCATTGCTTTAGAAGCTGATCCGATACTAACAGCGGCACTATCTAATTTAGCGGGTGGTTTGGTTTGCGAAAAAGTGGGCGTTGTGCCCTTAAATAAAGAACAACTTTTAAAAGAAGCTTTAAACTTAGATTTTGTAAAATAGTTTTGTCTCGCAAAGACGCAAAGTCCGCAGAGAAAAACTTAGTTTACGTACTTATTTTTTAAAAGAAATAAATCTATAAATAGCTTTGCGTACTTAGTGTCTTTGCGAGAAACAAAATTAGCGAGAACCAAATAAAACAAACATGACAGAAAACGAAATATCAAAAATAGTAGTTGATATTTTCATTAAAGTTCACTCAGCACTCGGACCTGGCTTACTTGAAAGTGTTTACGAACAAGTAATTTGTTATGAATTAGCACAAAGAAATTTAAATTATAAAAAGCAACAAGAAATTAAAGTGGTTTATAATGGGGTGCTGTTAGATGCCGGCTTTAGAGCTGATATCATTATAGAAGATAAAGTTATTATAGAAATTAAATCTGTTGAGTTACTTGCTCCAGTTCACCACAAGCAATTATTAACTTATTTAAAACTTACCGATAAAAAATTGGGTTTACTTGTAAACTTTAATGTAAATCTTGTAAAAGATGGAATAGTTAGAATTGTAAATAATCTTTAACCTTGTATTCAGATTAAGTAAAACATTTTCAACCTTTGCGCACTTAGCGTCTTTGCGAGAAAAAAATTAGCAAGAAAAAATGCCCGAAGTAAAACCATATAACCAAAGTCAACCTAAGAAAGCGCAAGTAGCTGAAATGTTTAACAACATTGCATTTCGTTACGATTTTTTGAACTCCCTATTATCTTTAGGTATTCATAAAGGCTGGCGTAAAAAAGCAGTTGCTATTTTAAAAGCAAAACAACCACAAATAATATTAGATGTAGCAAGCGGCACAGGCGATTTTGCTATTGAAGCATTAAAAACAAATGCAAAAAAAATTATTGGTGTAGATATTTCAGAAGGGATGTTGAATGTGGGTAAAGAAAAATTAAAAAAATTAAATCTTACCGATAAAATAGAATTGCAAGTAGCCGATGCAGAAGATTTACCTTTTGCCGATAATTATTTTGACGCTATAACGGTTGCCTTTGGCGTTCGTAATTTTGAAAATTTAGAACTGGGTTTAAAAGATATGTTACGCGTTTTAAAACCCAATGGCGACTTAGTAATCATTGAGTTTTCTAAGCCTACAGGATTGTTTAGCTATGTGTATAAAATTTATTTTAAGCACATAACCCCCACTATTGGCAAATTATTTTCTAAAGATCATCGTGCGTATTCTTATTTACCCGAATCGGTAGAAGCATTTCCATATGGAGAAAAATTTTGCGCCATTTTATCTAATTGTGGTTACAAAAACGTATCGTTTAAAATACTAACGTTTGGTGTAGCTTCTATTTATGTGGCTACTAAGCAATAAATAATTTTGTTCCCTTTCAATTTTACAACGTACTTTGGCATTCTATTTTAATTCTATAAAGTGAAAGAAGACAATCATATATTTGGCATACACGCCGTTATTGAAGCTATTAAGGCAGGCAAGGAAATTGAAAAAATTCTTATTCAGCGTGGCTTAGCCGGACAATTATTTAACGACCTAAGAAAAGTTTTACAAGGAACCGAAATACCTTATCAAATGGTTCCTCCCGAAAAAATAAACCGCATTACCAAAAAAAATCACCAAGGCGTAATTGCTTTTGTATGCGAGATAGAATATTTTAAAGCTGAAGATATTTTGCACAAAGTGTTTTCTGAAGGAAAAACACCTTTGGTTTTAATATTAGATAAAATTACCGATGTACGTAATTTTGGCGCTATTGCTCGTACAGCAGAGTGTTCTGGCGTTGATATGATTATTGTTCCTCAACGTGGATCAGCACAATTAAATGCAGATGCTATTAAAACATCTGCTGGCGCGCTTCACACAATACCCGTTTGTAGAGAATATAATTTAAAAGAAACCATTACTTTTTTAAAAGAAAGCGGTCTGCAAATTGTTGCCTGTCACGAAAAGACAGAAAAGCTTATTTATGATGTTGATTTTACGGTTCCAACAGCTATTATAATGGGTTCTGAAGATATTGGCATTTCTGCCGAGTATTTAAAATTGTGTACTGATTCTGTAAAAATACCTATGACAGGAAAAATTGCATCCTTAAATGTATCAGTTGCTACAGGTGTTATGTTATATGAAGTAATTCGCCAAAGGCTTTAGGTCGCTCTCTTTTTAGCAGCCTGTACTTTTTTCATTACCTCTAACTGCTTTTCACGCACTTTTTTATCGTGCTTTGCCTTATAAACTAAAAAGGCAGTAACGGCAACT
>CAIXZI010000439.1 GCA_903923915.1 uncultured Bacteroidota bacterium | reverse complement strand
TACTTTATAAAAATAAAAACTAACGAAGATTTTTACAGCAAGAAGATTATTGTGCAGCATTAAAAAACTAAGCGGTTATACCTATTATATGAAAACGGAAGAGTTTGCAGAAAGAAACTTTAGTAAAGAACAACAGATAGGTTTTATAGCGCAGGAAATGAAAGAAGTATTCCCCCAATTAGTAGCCGAAGATAAAAAGGGTTATTATGCCGTGAATTATGATTAGGCTAAAATTTCTTTTAGAATTTGAATAGATTTTATTTCGCCAAAGTTTGGAACGTGCAATCTATATAATAGTAGAAGTAAATTAAGAAGTTCTGCCCTTGTTTTTGAGTTACAAGTAAAATCACTTTTATCATTTAATAATTTACTTAAATAAAAAGATAATTCGCTATCGGCATAATGCAAATGCTGCGGGATATGTGCTGTAAAAATGCCGTCTTGTATATCAAATAAACAATTTTGCTGGCTGTAATTATTATTTGGATAAAACCCCAAATGCTTTGATAATTCTACCAAAAAATGCAAATGAAAATTAGTTGCTTCGTAATTCTGATTGTCAAAAACAACAAGACTTTCTACAACAAAATGATAAAGTTCTTCGTTTTCATGTTGTTCTTTCAAGGCTTTTAAAAGCACTTCGTTTAAAAAAATGGCAATTGTATTTTTTATAGGATTGCTAAATAAATTTTGATAGATGTAGGATACATGTATATCGCTAATAAGCTGTATGCTGCGTGTTTTTTTTATTTGCTCTATAAACTCTATTTGGTTTAGCCCAATTACATGAGCGGGTTTAATTTTTGATTTATGGGAATGCCCAATATTTACTACATAACTCTGTATGCCATGTTGCAGGGTATAAATTTTTAAAATATTTTTTTTATCCTGATACTTGGTGTTTTGTAAAATCAGGCCATTAATTTTTTGTTGCATTAGTTAAGCAACAAAATTTTAGTTAGTTTTTTTTGCGAACCATCGGGCGTTGCGCAAACTACCATATACACACCAGATGCTACGCGTGCACCTTTAAAATTTTGTCCGTTCCAAATGGCTTGTCCGCCTTCAGCAGTTGTTTCATAAACAAAATTTCCTGCGCCATCCACAATTTTTACCGATGCGCCCGATATCATTCCATGTATTAATATAGGGCCGGTATAGCCTGGTTTTACAGGGTTTGGGTAGGCATACACGTCTTCAAAATTAGCTAGGCCTTCGTTGGTAGTATTTTGAAAAGATTGAATGCCTCTATCGGTTCCAATAAAGACTTCGCCGGTTTTACCACTAACAGATACGGTTACAACATTATTTGAAAATAACGGACTGTTATCGGTTGTAAAATGATAAAGTTCTTTTTGCCCATCAGACGAAAAACAAAATAACCCACTAGAAGCTGTGCCAACCCATTTATTATTGGCTCCATCAACAAAAATAGAGTTTACTAAATCTGTTTGTAAAAGAAGTTGGGTTAGTCCATCTTGCTGCACGTAAATAGGTTGCGCATCCCAGCCACTAGATTGTGTTAAGATGCTTTCGGGGCTATAAAGCACATAAATACCTTGGTCTGTACCAATCCATACATCCCCACTTTTATCTACAGCAAGGCATATAGGAAAGTTGCTAGGTAACCCGCCTTTACCAGCTAAGTTGGTAAGTAATTTAGAATTACTGGCATTTGGTTGAGAAAAAGTACCATCGTTTTTATATACAAAAACGCCCGTACCGTATGAAGCAACGTAGGCTTGATTGTTAGAATCTACTACTATTTGATTGGTACTTAAATATTGTACGTTAGGCACCAGGTTAGAAAAATCTAATGTTTTCCAATTGTTATCATTTTTTTTAATGGTAATAAACTTTGGGTTATCATTGGTAGTAATCCATAAGTTGTTATTAATATCGCTGCAAAGGCTTGTTACTTGTGTTTCTCCCGTATCAGGACCAGTAGTATTATCAGGGTATGTAACAATAAAATTCCTATGTGATAACGGACTGTTATGACAATTATATTTAGCAACCTGGCTATCATTTTTTAATTCTATTACCCCATTATCAAACGAACCGGCGTAGAAATGGTTTTTATCATTGTAATCAAAAGCAATGCAATCAATATCAAATACAACATTATTTACGTATGATGAATGTACATCAACCGTCCATGCATCGTTTTTAAAACAATAAACGCCATTCATATTATACGATGAAGATTGCTTATAACCTAAAAAATTTGGAGACGCAATAACTATATCATCTTTTATTTTTATTTGATTACAACCTGCGGCAGTTGGCCCGTTTATATAATATTTTTGTGGCACATCTGTTGTGTTTTTAAATTTTAATAAGCCAAATACAGCGTTTGTTTCCCAGTACCATCCGGCTTCTGTTGGGTCGGGTATTACATCTGTATTGTAATAAGTTGAATTATTAAATGCCGGAAGAGAAGTAAACTGCCATTGCATATTTGTTTGGTTAGCAGCTAAATCATAAGCAACAAAGCCAATATTTTCTAATACAATAAACTGTTTGCCGTCATCAGACACTATTAGTTTATTAATACCATCCACTGTGTTAAAACTGTTTTTACTCCAACTTGTACCGTCAAATTTATATAGCGTGTCTTTGGGAGAACTGGCAGCGCTTTGATTGTGGGATAAATTCCAAGAGTAGCTGGCAAGTATATTTCCACCAAAACTAACTATACCATTGTAAATGCCGTTTGGTTGCGGAAGTGAGGTTACCTGCTGCCAGTTAGTGTAACTTGCCAAATTAGATGAAGTTAATGATGCCTGATAAATACCTTTAGATGTAGCTGCAAAAATGTAATTGTTTGATACAGCAACTTGATATACATTTAGGTTTGTAGCGCCCGGACCAATAATATAAGTGTCTTGAAACTGAAGTGCATCTGTATCAAAAACAACAATACCAAAGCCACAAGCCAGGTAAGCCAAATTTTTACTAAAGGTTACGCTGTTTATTGTTTTGTTGCCAATGTTTTGTTTTCTAAGTAAATCAGAAACGTTGGTAACACCGCCATCTTTAAGAACATCAATGTTTGAGTTTTTATATAAAACCAGTAAAGCATTATTGTATGGATTGTTTTTCACAATAATGGGTTCAATATCGCTTAAGCCTGTAACTTTATTTAGGCGCTGGTAAGATTGATCATCTTTATTATAAGAAAAAATACACTCGTTAGAAACGGTAAAAATTTTATTGCCCTGATGTGTAACCGAAAAAGCTTGGTTATACGGCAAGTGATCTCTCCACTGAAATGATTTAAGCGCATTTTGCGATTTCACATCAACACCTAAAAAAGTGATTAGTATGATAAGTAAATAAATTATTTTCCTCATTGCGTTTTAAACGAAAATTATACCTGTTTAGTATAAAAATCTCATAAATATATTGTTTTATCTTTGTTTGCACAAAAAGACTTCGTAGCTCAACTGGATAGAGTGTCGGCCTCCGAAGCCGAAGGTTGCGCGTTCGACTCGCGCCGAGGTCGCATTGATAATTAACTGTAATAACGGGTAATGCTTACAAAGGCTCATTTACATAAGGTATTGCCCTATTTTCCGCTATTACTTTTTTTGTTAAATATTGGCTTGAAATTAGTGTATTTAACAACTGCCGCCATTGGGCACGATGAACCTTTTTCTATTTATCATGCGCAGTTTGGCTTAGGTACAATAATTAGAGAATTAGCTAAAGGAAATAACCCACCATTATTTGAAATCGTGCTACATTTTTGGATTAAACTCTTTGGCATATCTCCCTTTTCGGTAAGATTATTGCCAGCACTATTTGCTTGTTTATGTCCGGTAATACTATACTTTTTTGCAAAACGAAATTTTTCAATGCGAGTAGCCGTTGCAAGCAGTTTGCTACTTACATTTTCTGATTTACTATTGTATTACGCACACGATTGCAGGGTTTATTCTTTATTTGTATTGCTTAGTCTTGCTTCTTTTTATTACTATTTTGAAGTAATAGATGCGAAGCGCACAACTATTTTAAAGCAATTTTTATTTGTGCTTTTTTCAACGCTGTTAATTTATGCACATTACTTTGGTATTTTAATTTTAGTGTTTCAAGTCTTATACCTGATTTTGTTTTACCGAAAACAGTTGTTGAAAATGTGCATTCATTACTTGGTAATATTTGTTTTGTATTTACCATGCATCTTTATTGTAATAAAGCGTTTTGGTGTTACTGCCAAGTGCAATTGGATAGAACCGCCATCAGGTATTGAAAGTTTATACAATATGCTTTGGGCATTTAGTAATGTGCCGGTTATAACGGTTATTTGTATAGCTATTCTGCTTTTTACGCTCATAAAGATAATCGTTAGCAAAGCGTATTTTAAATTAAAAGAAAATTCATATGTCATTTTAATTTTAGTATGGTTTTTAATTCCGTTTTTTGGTATGTTCTTTATTTCTTATTGGATACCTATGTACATAAGCCGGTATCTTATTTTTGCTTTGCCTGCTTATTATATTTTGTTGGCTTTGTGCATAGAAAATCTTTTTAAAAAGGCACTTTACCCAAATATAGTAT
>CAIXZI010000438.1 GCA_903923915.1 uncultured Bacteroidota bacterium | reverse complement strand
GGATGGGGTTATGAATAACGGTAACCACGCCTCGGAAGGAACTTATTTTTACCTGCTACAAGCCACCGGCTTAGACGGTAAAGAATATAAAAAAGATGGGCCACTTACGCTGGTAAGGTAGGTTTATCATTAACTATAAAAACAAAGTAAAATCGCACCTGGTTAAGTGCGATTTTACGCGTTATTTCACTTTTTTTATGTTTTTGTTAAAAAAAAGTATACATTTATTGTAACCTTTTGGATATGTGTGCGTAGGAGTAATCTAAATCTCTAATTTTTTTGCCTATGAGACAATTAAAAATTACCAAACAAGTTACAAACAGAGAAACTGCTTCGCTTGACAAGTATTTGCAGGAAATTGGTAGGGTTGATTTGATAACCGCCGAAGAAGAAGTTGAATTGGCAAGAAAAATTAAGCAAGGTGATGAAGGTGCTTTAAACCGTTTGGTTAAAGCTAATTTACGTTTTGTGGTATCTGTTTCAAAACAATATCAAAACCAAGGGTTGAGTTTACCCGATTTAATTAACGAAGGAAATTTAGGTTTAATTAAAGCTGCACAACGTTTTGATGAAACGCGTGGTTTTAAATTTATATCATATGCCGTTTGGTGGATTAGGCAAAGTATTTTGCAGGCGTTGGCAGAGCAAAGTCGTATTGTACGACTTCCATTAAACAAAATTGGCTCTATCAATAAAATAAATAAAGCGTACGCTAAACTAGAACAACAATTAGAGCGCGAACCTACAGCAGATGAAGTTGCTGTTACGATGGATTTAATGCCTCAGGAAGTTTTTGAAACGCTTAGAAATAGTGGTAGGCACGTATCTATGGATGCTCCTTTAAGTGTGAATGATGAGGGTGGCAGTATGTATGATGTGATGGAAGAAAAAGATTCATTAAGCCCGGATAAACAATTACTGATAGATTCATTGCGTCAGGAAATTGAACGTTCTTTAAATACTTTAACTACGCGCGAAGCAGACGTAGTACGTTTATATTTTGGATTGAATGGAGCAACTTCTTTAACTTTAGAAGAAATTGGTGCACGTTTTGATTTAACTAGAGAACGTGTACGTCAAATAAAAGAGAAGGCTGTACGACGTTTAAAACATACATCTCGCAGCAAATTATTAAAAACGTATTTGTAGGTTCTTGCTTCTTACTCTGAAGAACTTACTTCAATAAATCTAAAGCTTCTTGTATTGAGATGACTTCATCTTTAAAGGTGCCTATTACAAATGCACCCAAAACACCTTTTTCGGCTAAGGTGTTTTTGTATTTAACGGCATCATTATAATTTTTAAATTCTCCGGCTGTAATGCGCATCAATCCACTAGAAGTAGGTTGTTTATCTACATCTTTCAATTCTTTTAGTTGCTCATCTAAAGAAGTATCATCTGCTTTTTTAAGAGCACCTAATTGTATTTTAAAACTAACTAATGCCTTATCTACAGCACCACTGGTGTTTGCCGTTTCACTTAAATTCTCTTTATAATTTTTATCTTCATAAGTAGCACCCGCTTTATCTAAAGGCACACGTTTGCCATTTTGATATGCTGTAATAAAGGCATCTTCATATCCTTCGTAAATAAGTTCTGCTCTGTGCGACGCTGCATCTGCAATGGTTTTGTAAGAGCCCGATGCATAGCGATAATAACCATCTTCTGTTTTTAATTCAATTACTTTGCCTGCTTTCTTAAATACACTTGGCGATAATTTGTTTTTATAAGCACCTAACTGCACGCGATATATTGCTTCACCTTTTTTTACAGCGTTGTTGTTTGTTGCTGTATTATTTTCAGTAGAAGTATTTTCTATATCACCTTTTTTATTAGCTGCAGCAATTTCTTTTTCTAATTCCGAACTGGATAACGAAACATAATTTTCTCCTTTAAAATAACCAACCCGGGCAGATTTTAAACCTTCGCCAACGTATTCATCTCTTCTTACTATAGCTTTACGAACATCTTCGTAAGTGCCGGCTGTGTAAACTATAGTAGTATCTCCTTGGTTAAATGATTTTACATCTCCAATGCTAAGTAAGTACGCCATTTCATCAGCCGGAATACCACCATGGTAACGCACTAATTCAACTGTAAAATCTTTCGGGCGTTTTTGAGGATCTACGTTATTATTATTGTTTTTTCCTTTGCTTGGGTCTGTTACATAAACCACTTTGGCAAACTCTCCGGTAGAATCAAAATAGTTATTATACCAATTTTGAAAATCTTCATCCGTCATAGCAATACCTCTATCGTTAGCTACTTTACCTGTATCGGTTGGTAATTCTTCGTCTTTATAATCAGGCACTAAATCTTTATCATCATCAATTGGACAACCTTTAGCATCTACTTTCGCACCTGCCGGAGTTCCATGGCATAAATCATCAAAGTCTTTTACACCATCGCCATCTTCATCTCCATTATCAAGAGCCAAATAATCAACGCCATCATATTGATTACTTGGTAAAGTATCCATGCCATCTTTTTTGCGAGTAACTAAATCGTAATGAACTGATGCAGCAAACATTAAAAATTTATCATTCTTGGTGCTTCCTACGCCATCAATATGATTTGTAAATGTAAAGTGCATCGTAGCACCCATTCTAAATTTAATATGCTCACCGGCATTCATCGTAAAACCTGCGCCAATAGGCAATGCCCATGAGCTTTCGCGATATTTGCCATAACCGTTTTTATTCATTTCACGGATGTCAGAATCGTACGAATAATCACGCACTAAAGTTGTAGCGTTTTGAGAACCCGTAGAGCCTTGCGCCATGTTTTTTATACTTCCATCGCTCCAGTAATAATATTTGTTGCCATGTTTATCATATAAATCTGTTTTAGAAAGAAATTCAAAACCTTCAAATCCTGTTAAAATATATGGGCGAATACCATTTTTCTTTTTTATGAAATTTGAAAAATCATACATTAATTGTAGGCCGCCTAATCGTATTTGAGATTCAAAATTTTGATTGAGGGCAGGGGAACGCTCATTAGCACCTAGCTTGCCAAACATCACATAAAAATTAAGCGACAAACATTTGCTAAGTGGTTGCGATAAGTTTAAATCATATCCAAAACGCGATTGAGTTACAGATTGAAATTGGTGCCCTTTTGAATAAATATTGCCAAAATAAGAAAGTGTACCTGCGCCAAGTCCGATGGTTGGTTTAAATACATCGCCCAATCGTGGTGGGTTATTAGTTGTATCTAAATCTGATTTTTCTTTTTTCTTTTTTGTAACGGATGATTTTTCTTTTTTAGGCGCAGGATTTTGAGCAACGCCGTTAAGAGCGAAAACAGTAATTAGTATGGCAAAAAGTATTTTTTTGATACGCATTAATTAG
>CAIXZI010000437.1 GCA_903923915.1 uncultured Bacteroidota bacterium | reverse complement strand
TGCTTTTTTGTGTGCTTACCAATGTATCTATGCCTGATGCAGCATGTTGTAAAGATAATAAAGTGGTTTTTATACTTTCAAAAGAAGCCACTAAATTTTGCCTTACGTTTGCATTAAGCACTTCTTGTACTACTTGCATTACAGAATCGATAGAAGAAATTAAACTTTCTGCTTTTTTCTGTAAAGGGGCAATACGCTTATCTACGGCTGTTTTTAAATCATCTTCATAATCAGCTAAAATGGTGTCGTTATTTTTAATATATTCTCTGGAAGTAGAAAATTGGATGTCGATTGCTTTAGATCCTAAAAGATCAACAGAAATAAGTTTGGCTTTACTGCCAACCGGTATTTTAATTTTTTCGGTTAAAATAAAGGTAACTAATACTTTGTAGCCGTTATCGCGTTTTATCAAATCGGTTTTGTGCACCTGGCCAACTTTTACACCATTAACCTGCACCGGGCTAGCCTCTAACAAACCATCCGTTTTATCGTAAATAGCGTATATATAGTTGCTTTTTCTAAGTATATCTGTTCCTTGCAAAAAATTAAAACCGTATATCACTACAGCAATAGCAATTACAACAATAATTCCGGTTTTTACTTCTTTAGATAGTTTCATTTAATTTATGCAATAATCAGTAGGCAAAAATAACATTTATATTGGCTCAATCTATATCCAACTATTTCATTCTTTTAAAAAATAAAATTATATTTACAGCTATTGTTTTTAACCCTAAAAACTAAAAAACACTTAAATGGATAGATTTACCGGCCTGATTGGCGTTGCTGTTATTTTTACAATAGCTTTTTTGTTATCTAATAATCGTAAAGCCATTAACTATCGCTTGGTTTTAAGCGGTATTGGCTTACAAATTGCCATTGCCTTATTGGTGTTGAAAGTGCCGCCGGTTACCCGTTTTTTTGCTATGTTAGGTAAAGGAATGGGCAAAATAGAGCAATTTGCTACCCAGGGTGCTAGTTTTGTTTATGGGGGCATTATGATTGATACACACGATGGAGCCACCAAAAGTTTCGGTGCTCCTCACACATTTGTATTTGCTTTTAGCGTTACTTCTACTATCATATTAGTTTGTGTGCTGGTGGCTATTTTATATCACATTGGTTTTATGCAGCGTGTGGTTTCTTTAATTGCCCGCGTTATGAATTTTGTAATGCGTGTTAGTGGGGCAGAAGCCCTTAGCAACGTTGCAAGTGCCTTTGTTGGTCAGGTTGAAGCACAGGTTATGATTCGTCCTTACATTGCTACTATGACAAAAAGCGAGCTTCTTTCTTCTATGGCAGGAAGCATGGCTTGCATAGCAGGTGGTATCTTAATTGTGTATGTAAACATGGGGGCACGTGCCGAGTATTTGCTTACAGCTAGTTTAATGGCAGCTCCGGCGGCATTGGTTATTTCTAAAATTATTTATCCCGAAACTGAAGAGCCCGTAACCAAAGGAAAAGTGAGTCTTGAAGTAAAAAAAGAACATACTAATTTAATAGACGCCATCTCTCATGGTGCTGCCGATGGAATGAAAATTGCCATTAACGTAATTGCGATGTTAATTGGTTTTATTGCGCTGATTGCCTTTATTAATTATGGTTTAGGGAAAATTTATGCGCCGCTTTCTTTAGATTTTATTTTTGGAAAATTGTTTTACCCTTTGGCTTGGTGTATGGGCGTTCCGGAGGTAGATGTACAACAGGTTGCTACCATTATGGGACAAAAATTGACCATTAATGAGTTTGTAGCCTTTGATACCTTAACACACAAACTGGCTGCGCCTTTAACCGATAAAGGCTTGCTAATTGTGAGTTTTGCCATTTGTGGCTTTGCTAATTTTAGTTCGGTGGGCATGCAAATTGGAGGAATTGGTGCTTTAGCGCCCGAGCGCCGCGCAGATTTGGCAAAATTAGGTATCCGTGCATTAATTAGTGGTACGCTGGCTTCTTATCTTTCGGCAACCATTGCAGGGATGCTTATCTAATAAAAAGATAACTATGAATTTTAAAATTGC
>CAIXZI010000436.1 GCA_903923915.1 uncultured Bacteroidota bacterium | reverse complement strand
CCGGACTCTCTTTTTTTGTATCAGTCTCAGGTTTATCAAAACATAAACCACGACGGTTTTTAGGGCAATACAAGCATTTTTGGGTAAACTCTTTTACCACGTTAGAATCTAACCATTGTTTACCAGCATACTTACCTTTATCTAAATACATTTGCATTAAAGCAGCTAAATCGGTAGCATTAGCAAATAAACCAGCGTGGCCTCCTACTCCACCTAACAAAGCTGCACCTGGGTCGTGCACATAACCTTGCACTAATTGCTTACGGAATTTAGTGTCGTTTTCAGTTGGCACAATTTGTTTTTTTTCGAAATAGTTTAGTGGTTTATAATACAAGCTACGCAAGCCCATTTTGCTATAAAAATTTTGTTGGACATAATCATTAAGCGGTGTTTTGGTTATCTGCTCGATAATCTTTTTTGTATAATAATAACCTATATCGCTATACAGATACTCACCTCTTTTACCTAGTTTACTAGTAGCTATTTTTTGATAAATGCTATCCGTGATGTCTTTTCTAATAAATAAGCTATCAGCCACCTGATTGCTAAATACAGGCGTTTTAATTTTACTATAATAACCATCTTTAAAACTATTATCTTTATTTAAGGTTGATTGGTAGAAAGGAATCCAAGCCGGTAAACCTGCCTGATGGGTTAGCATTTCTTTAATAATGATGTGCTCTTTATTTGTCTTTTTAAGTTCAGGTAAATAATGCTCTAATGTTTGATTGACATCTATTTTTTTCTTGCCCACTAAATCCATCAAGGCCAAAGCAGATGAGGCAATTTTTGTAACCGAAGCTATATCATAAATAGATTGGTTGTTTACAGTATCAGTGCCCTCATAGGTAAATTTACCGAAAGATTTGCAGTAAAATATTTTACCATCCTTAGCCGCTAAAATTTGGCAACCCGGGTAACACTTATCGTTTATGCCCTTTTGCGCGATGCTGTCGATTTGTGCGAGCTTTTTTTTTTGAATTCCTAAAACAATAGGAGCTACTTGCTGCATTCTGATGGCGGTTGGTATAACCAATCCTGTATTCCGTTTAAAAGGAAAAGTTGTTACAGGCAATTTACCATTTACAGCAAGCCCACCTGCAATAACATAAGATGCTGCTTTCTGTGTATAATTATTATACTCATAACCCTCAATAACGGCTGCTGCACTGGGCAAATTTTTAAACTTATTAAAGATGTATGGGTTTGAGAAAAATACAACGGTAGTTGGTTTCAATTTAACCAAACTGTCGATAAAGGCAATACTATTTGGATTAGCACCAAAATTATCATCAGGTTTTTGATTGGTTTTATTTACCTGCACAATTACCATATTATAACTAGATAATTTCTTTAAAAGCGTATCATAAACAGCTTGCTTTTCGTTATGCGTTACACCAAAAAAATCGGTTTTAAAATACTGCGCTAAATTTTGTGAGAACATATTTTTATCCGTTACACCTACTGAAATTTCAGCAATTTTAAGCGTATCTGGTTTTAATAAGGGCAGTATATTATTTTTATTACTAAGAAGCGTAATCGCACTTTCATACAACTTTGTATTTAAAATAACCGATGCGTTTGTGTTTATCTCTTCATGTAGCAAACGGGTTGGCGAAAACTTGTTTTTATCTAAAATGCACCAGTATTTTACTTTCAAAATCTTTTTGCAACGAGTATCAATTTCATCTTGTGTTATTTCATTATTAGCAATGGCTTTTTTTATTTCTTCCATGGCTTTTGGCACATCTTCACTAAACAATAACATATCGTTACCGGCCAAAAGGGCTTTGGTGTCAAGCATACCGGGTTTATTATAATCGGCAGCACCTTTCATATTTAAAGCATCTGTAAAAACCAAGCCTTTATAATTTAGGCGCTCTTTCAACAGTTTTTGTACGATGTTTTTAGATAAAGTAGATGGTAAATTTTTTGTGGTATCTAATTGTGGAATAAATAAATGAGCCACCATAATACTACCTAAACCTCTATCAAATAAATATTTAAACGGGAATAACTCAAGTGTATCAAGCCTTTCTAAACTATAGGGTACAATGGGTAAAGTTTTGTGAGAGTCTTTATCTGTATCTCCATGGCCCGGAAAATGTTTAGCACAGGCTAGCACGTGTTCATCTTGCAAACCTTTCATATACAAATAAGATTTTTTTGCAACTGCTGTTTTATCCTCGCCAAACGAGCGCATGGATATTACGGGATTGTTTGGATTGTTATTTATATCAACCACAGGGGCAAAGTTTACATGTATGCCAACTGCTTTACACTCGCGCGCTATTTGCCTGCCCATGTAATAAATAAGCGAATCGTTTTGCATGGCAGCTAAAGTCATTTGACGAGGATATTGTGTGGTGCTATCCAAGCGCATGGCTAAACCAAACTCCCCATCAATGCTCATTAATAAAGGTGTTTTAGCGCGTGTTTGATAGTAGTTTGCTAATTTGGTTTGTCTAACTGGTCCACCCTGCATAAAAATTAATCCACCAATATTGTATTTTGTAATCAGGCTATCAATTTGCCTAACGTGTTTCATGTCTTTATTACTCCATGCAGCAATCATAAATAATTGCGCTAAACGCTCATCAGGATTAAGGCTGGCGTAAACAGAATCTACCCATTTACTTTCTAAATCTAAAAACGGAGGTTGTATCTGTGCAGCCATTTTTCCAAAGAAAAAAGACAACAATATGCTAAGCGAAATAATTTTTTTCATGTCGCATAAAAGTAGCTACATATATAAGTAGTATAGAAAGTTGTAGAAAACTTTGCTAACAAAACCTTTTTAATAATTAATGTTATTGCATTATGCCATCTTTCATAAGCAACTGGCGGTCGCTCATATCAGCCAGATCTTTGTTGTGGGTTACAATAAAAAAGGTTTGTTGTAGTTTCTCTCGTAGCGTAAAAAATAATTTATGTAATTCGTGTGCGTTATTGGTATCTAAATTTCCCGAAGGTTCATCAGCCAAAATAACAGAAGGATCATTTATTAAAGCGCGTGCTACGGCAACACGCTGTTGCTCTCCACCCGAAAGTTCGTTTGGTTTATGATCAATTCTGTGCGAAACACCCAATAAATCAAGTAATTCAGCTGCTTTATGTGTAGCCTCTTTTTTAGAAACACCTGCAATTAAAGCAGGCAGACAAACATTTTCAATAGCTGTAAATTCAGGTAATAAATGATGAAACTGAAAAACAAAGCCAATATTTTTATTACGAAAAGCCGATAGTTTTTTATCAGATAATGCGGCTACATCTGTATTGTTGATTGAAATTTTTCCGTCAGTTGGTTTATCCAACGTACCAATAAGTTGTAACAAAGTCGTTTTACCAGCACCTGAAGCGCCAACAATGGCAACCACTTCGGCTTTGTTTATTTGTAAGGATACATTTTTAAGCACCTGTAACGTGCCATAAAATTTATTTATGTTTTGCGCAACAATCATTATGGAATGTTCATGTATTTATGGGTTTGTAAAGATACCATCCATTTTGGATTGCTTTTTACATACTCTACTATTAAAGGAGTTATTTCGGCGTGCTTACTCCACTCTGGCTGTAAAAATAAATAACATTTTGAGTTTACTTTTTTAGCTTCTTCTTCTGCCCAAATAAAATCGTGTTTGTTATAAACGATGATTTTAAGTTCATGTGCTTTATCATACACCTTTTGCAATGGTGCCATTGTTTTTTTAGGCGAAAGGCAAATCCAATCCCAATCTCCTGTTAATTTATAAGCACCAGAAGTTTCAATAAAAGTCTCAATGTTTTTTTCTTTAAGCTGACGGGTAAGCTCGTTAAGGTTGTACATAAGGGGCTCGCCCCCCGTAACCACAACAGATTTAGCTTTCCAATCTATAACATTTTGAATTACAACCTCAGTTTTGGTAAGCGGATGAATGGATGCATCCCAGCTTTCTTTTACATCGCACCAATGACAGCCAACGTCGCAGCCTCCTAAACGTATAAAATAGGCCGCTTTTCCGGTGTTAAAGCCTTCGCCCTGAATGGTATAAAACTGCTCCATAAGCGGTAACAAAGTCCCCTCATCGAGCAGTTTTTTATCTTCGGTCTTAATATTTTTGGTTGTGTACAAGCATGCAAAAATACGGTTTATTGTAATCTAAACACAATAGCTTGATTAAAACTTACCTTAACCGGTTTACCATTAAATATACCCGGTTCCCATTTTAGCATTAGTTTAATAACACGTAAGGCTTCTTCATCGCAACCATAACCAATACCTTTAAGTAAAGTAGCTTTTTCTATATTGCCTTTTTCATCAATAATAAAATTTACAATTACTCTACCTGAAACATTGCCATCTAAGGCCATAGCAGGGTATCTTAAATTTTTTCTAAGAAAACCAGGCATATCTTCAAATTTAGGCATAACATCGGGCATTAAAACCGGTGCTGCTGATTTAGTTAAGCCTTCTGGTTCTTTGCCAGTGCTTGGATTTTTAACTTCAGGCCCATCTCCTACTAATTCATCCGGGTTCGTTTTTTTACCTTCTGTACCGTTTGTTGCATCGGTAGTTTGAATAACATCTTTTTTCTTTTCGATGGTTTCATCTTTTATTACGGTACTAATAGCATGTGCTATTGGAGCACTTGCTACTTTTTGTTTTGGTATTGCTGCTTCAACTTTTTCTGGAGGCAAAACAATAAATGTACAAATAGTGGTTGTTGTTGGAATGTTTGTACCTATATCTGCCTTTTTTTCTTCTTCAGCTGTATTATTTAACACTACTGCAAGTGCAGAAATTGAAGCAAAAATTAAGACTGTAATGCTTAATGATTTTAGAATTGTATTATCATAGGCACTTCTAATAGCATAGGCTCCATAGTTTTTATTACGATTTTCAAAAACTATGTCGTTTAACTTGGCGATGTTATTTTCTAGAATATTCAT
>CAIXZI010000435.1 GCA_903923915.1 uncultured Bacteroidota bacterium | reverse complement strand
TTTTTAAAACGACTCTACAAAACCGCTTTTTTCGTTTAACCAGCCATAGTCGCCATCTTTACCCATATACGTTTCGCCTTCTTTTTTTGTTGGAGGCATTTTTTTACCGCCATCGTCAGAGAAGTTTTTTACATATTCAGGAAATTTTTTAACGTCTTTTTTAAGAAGCACTAATAAACTATCTGCCATTTTTTTGGCTTGCTCTTTTGTGCGTTTAACTTCTGGCGCAGCACCCGAACCTGCAAAAGAGATAAGTATATGACGAACTTTTGCAGAATCTAACATATTAACTTTATCTTCTAATTTAATAATTTTAATAAGGTTGTTTTCTTGAAAAGGCCCGTAAACGCTACCTTTTTCAGCCACAAAAATAGAAGAGTCAACTTCCGGACTAATCATATTCTTTTTAAACAAACCAATATCAACCATGTTATTATCGTTTTCTGCTTGCATTAAAGCAGAATCTTCTGCTAATGTTTTTTTGTTTTTAAAATCAGCAGCAATATCCGCTAATTGTTTTTTAATATCAGCAATATCTTCCGGTGTTGCATACGCATCAAAAGCTACGTAATCAATTTTACGCGTAGTTTCGGGGTTTTGAAACAAATAAGTATGATTGCTGTAATAATTTTGAATATCATCATCGCTAACTTTTATAGCTGAATCTGAAACAGTGCTGTAACGTTTAGCCACATAATTTACATTGTATGCTGTGCTTTGTTTTTCAAACTCTGCTTTGCCTTCAGCTTCTGTAATGTATAAACCTTTTTTAAGCAGGTTATTGTATTTTTCTGCCATGCGAGTATCATGCACGTAATCTTCTACTTTTTTCCAATAAGCTTCTTGCTCAGGCGTCATTTGTTGTGCAAAACCAGCCAATTTAGCAGGGTCTAATGAACCATCAGCTTTAGCAAAATTTGGGTACGCTTTACCTGTTTGTTTATCGGTTAACTGACTAACCACAATTTGGTGTGGATGTGTTACCATTAAATCATATAATTCATCATCGCTAATTGCAATGCCTGCTTTGGTGTAACTTACTTTTAAAACATTATTGGCTAAAAACTCGTTCCATACTTGGTCAACTAAACCTTGTTTGGTTTGTTCATCCACTTTTTGGCCATTTTGCTCGTAGTTTTGAATAGCAGCATTTAATTTTGCCTGAAACTCATTATAATCAATGTTTTTACCCGCAATGGTACCTACTGTACGCTCATTGGTTCCAAACAAAGATTTGCCTGAGTTAAGGGCTCCTTCTAATACAAAAATAACAAGTGCAACGGCAATAATACCAACCAATAAGCCTGTTTTGTTACGAATTTTTTCTAATACGCTCATAATTTCATTTTTTATTTATCGACTAAATCAGTCAATAATTCTACAATTATATAATTCTCCAATTAATTTAGAGTGTGCAAAGATAAAAAACGGCTCGAAATGTGAAAATTTAATTAAAACCCGGTTTTTTTACAAAAAATGGATGTTAAAAGTGGTTCCGCCCTTGGTTTCGGTTACCAAACTGCCGCCTAACTGGCTTACCAGAGAGTTTACCAGTTGTAAGCCTAAAGTATCTGCATCTTTTATATTGCCCGAATTAATAAAGCCGCTTCCATTATCAGCAACAACCAAATTATATTGCTTATTTACTTCTTTTAAAGAAATATTTATAATGCCTTTGTTTTTATTTTTAAAAGCATACTTAAAAGCGTTAGATAATAATTCATTGATAATAATGCCACAAGGAATTGCTTTATCAAGATCAATAAACTTTTGCTCAACCTTAACTTTTAAATTAACGGTTATATTTTTATCTACATTATAGGTATT
>CAIXZI010000434.1 GCA_903923915.1 uncultured Bacteroidota bacterium | reverse complement strand
TGGTCCTAGCAAAGCAGAAATCGAAGCAAAAGAAAAAGCAAAACAAGATTCTTTAACAGGTATATATGCAGTACACGTTCAAAAACAGTTGATGAAAAAAGTAGTTTCTTTAGTAGCCGTAACTTTAATAACGTTGTTCTTTATATCATGTGGTCCATCGGAAGCAGCAAAAAAAGCTGAAGAAGAAAAGGCAAGAATAGAAGCAGATTCTATTAAAAATAGCATTAAACAAGACATTGCATCTGAAATGGATAGTTTGAAAAAAGACAACAAAACATCTGATTCTTTAGTAAAAGTTGAAAAAAAGTAAAATCAAAAAATAAAAACCAAATAAAAACACAAAACATGAAAAAATCAATCTCAATCGTAGCAGTAGCAGCATTAGTTACATCAATGTTCGTTGCTTGTGGTCCTAGCAAAGCAGAAATCGAAGCAAAAGAAAAAGCAAAACAAGATTCTTTAACAGAAGTTGCTAAAGCTGATTCTATTATGAAAGCTGAAGAAGCTATGAAAGCTGCTGAAGCTGCTAAAGCTGATTCAGTATCTCAAGCTATGAAAGCTGACTCTATTGCTAAAGCTGAAGAAGCTGCAAAAGGTGCTAAAAAAGGCAAAAAATAATTTGTTTGTGTAGTTAGTTGATGAAAAAGGCCCCGTTGTGTTAAAACTTCGGGGTTTTTTGTTGAAATAATTTCGTAAAACAAAAAAATACACTACATTTGCGTCCCTTAAATAAAAAAATAAAATGCTGATAGTACAATTAAAAGAAGGCGATACTTTAGAAAAAGCGCTTAAAAAATTCAAAAAGAAGTTTGAAAAAACTGGTGTTGTAAAAGAATTACGTGAGCGTCAAAAATTCACTAAAAAATCAATCAAACGCCGTCAGGGTATGATTAAAGCTGTTTACAAAAACAGATTACAAAACGGTTTATTAGAAGATTAAGCTTAATCTTCTTTAAAAATATATTTACAGGCTTAATTTAGTGTCGAATTTTTTGTAACTTCGGTATTAGATTAAGCCTTATTTATTATGAAGGGTTGGCATATAGAGGAGTTTATTAACTACATCACTTTCGAAAAAAGATATGCCCAAAACACATGTACTGCTTACCAACACGACCTTTTAGAGTTTCAGGCATTTATAGAAAAAGAATTTGAAACAAATTCACCTAAAAATGTAGCTCCGGAATTTATCCGCACCTGGATACATTCGTTTATCACAAAAAAAACATCGGCAGTTACCATTCACCGCAAAATTTCGTCGGTTAAAAGTTACTTTAAGTATCTTTTAAAAAATAATATCGTTTCCAAAAATCCGTTACTTACTATATTATTACCTAAAAAACCAAAAAGGTTACCGGTTTTTATAGACGAGAAAAAAATGGATTTATTGCAAAATCAAGAAACAAATTCAAGTTTATCATCCTATCAATTATTGATACAAAAATTAATAATGGAGTTGTTTTATCAAACAGGTATTAGGCGTACCGAATTGGTAAATCTTCTCGAAAAAAATATTGACTTCTATACTCGCGAAATTAAAGTAATGGGTAAACGTAGTAAAGAACGCATTGTTCCTTTTGGTGAAGATTTAAAAAAACTGATGGTTGACTATATTTCTGAAAAAGAAAAAATTGGTTTACCTAAAGAATTTCTTTTTTATCAAGAGAATGGAAACAAAATTTACGATAAATGGGTTTACCTTATTGTAAAAAATGAGTTAAGTACTATTACTACATTAAAGAAAAAAAGTCCGCATGTACTGCGCCATAGCTTTGCCACACATTTACTAAATAATGGTGCAGATATAACATCAGTTAAAAATTTATTAGGCCATACAAGCCTTGCTGCCACACAAGTTTACACACACAACACGATAGAAAAATTAAAATCAACCTATAAAAAAGCTCATCCAAGAGCATAGTAATAACCATAAAAAACAGAAACCATGACAACTAACATCCAATCAGTGCATTTTGATGCCGACAAAAAGTTAATCGATTTTGTGAACGAAAAAATAAATAAACTAACTCAGTTTCACGACGGAATTATTGGTACTGATGTAATTTTAAAGGTTGAAAAATCGGCAGATCAAGCCAACAAAACTGCCGAGATAAAACTACACCTTAGCGGTAACCCATTGTTTGCAAAAAAACAATGCGCAACCTTTGAAGAAGCTGTTGATACTGCTGTTGATGCTTTACGCACGCAGGTAAAAAAACATAAAGAAAAAATGCAAGGTTAAAGCCTTTCAAAAAACAAAAAACCCCAATCAAAATTTTGATTGGGGTTTTTTGTTTAGTTACACTTCGACAAGCTCAGTGTGACATGGATTACTCCATAATAATTTTTTTAGAAACTTGTTGTCCGTTAATGTTGATGTTTACAAAATAAACACCTGCTTGGTAAGTAGTTTTGTTACCAATAGTTAAAACAGTTTCTCCGCTTGCATATTGTGCAGTAGGGATAGTTTCAACTGTGCGACCTAACATATCAACTACATTAACCGAAACATTTTGTTTTTCGGTTAAGTTAAAAGATATGTTTACGTTACTTGACGATGGATTTGGATAAATATTTAAGCCCACTGCAGTTTCAATATTTTTAATACCGGTAGTAGTTGCATCAACAATATTGATATCATCTAAATACACATTATTACCTAAGCTTGTACCTGCATAAAACTCCCAACGAAACATAACGTTATTACTTGCTGCCACCGCATTTATATTAACGGTATAAGTTGTAAACTGAGACGGCGTTGGCATATATGGCGCACTTCCTACTCCACCCGAAAGAGCAGATAAGGCTGTGCTGGTAATAGCTCTTCTCGATTGCCAGCTTGCACCACAATCGGTAGATGTATAAACTTGTAACTTATCATTATTAGCGGTAGCTTTTTGTTGGTAAGCTGCTTTAAATAGTAACGTTGGAGATGCAAAAGTGCTTAAATCGTATGATGAATAGGTTTGTAAAATACTATTGTTTCCGGCAGTATTGCTATTGTTATCAATCATAATAGAATTAACTCCTGTTGCTGCAGCATTAGAGGTAACAGCCCAATCAGCACCTGTTGCGGTGTGCGACATAGCCCATGCTGATGAAGCGCTTTCAAAACCTTCTACAACCGGTAAACTTGCATGAGAATTATTTACAACATACGTAGTAATAGATTGATCGTTTGCTGTATTTTGATCTACCGCATTGTTTGGCGCACTGGTGTAACAAATAAGTGTGTGCGAACCCGCAGTTGATGTAAATGTTGGAAGATTTACATTGCTAAATTGCTGAGCAGCTAAAGAACCCGTCCAGTTTAGGGTTTGCACAGTACCGTTATCAATTTGATAATTAATAACGCAAGATGTAAGCGCTGTACTACCATAGTTTTTTAGGCTAATTACCGGCGTAAACGAGTTGTTACAATAAATGCCGGCTGGTGATGAAACCGCTAAAACACTGGCATCTACGGTGTTTGTTGATTTTGGCACAATACCTACAAGCACTTGATTGTTTGAAGAAGGATTATAACCCGGTGTAGCAAAAGAATCTAGTTGAAAGTATCCATTGCTTTGTCCGCCCCAACCCCAGTTCATATGTAAAAAATTATTTGCATCGTACCCATCACAAACCCAAGTATGCCCGCCTTCTGCAGGATCATATCCAACGTATTGTACAGGTCTGCCAATATTTAAATCATGTTCAATAGTATCCAGCCATCTTGTATTACTATAGCTACTGCCACGCGTTAATCCATGAATTTGAGTTGGATCATACTTAAAATAACTGATGTAAGAGTGTTGAGCACTTGGCCCGTTAGAACCCAAAACTTGAGCACCGCTTCCGGTTGGCGCATAATCCATATTAACGCTTATTCCGCATTGAGACATAAGTTGTGCTACATCCGCATTAGGCGAATTAACCGCCAAAGGCATATTTGCCCAGTTGTATGTAGTAGCCCCATAATTAGCAGATAAAACGCCGTAATTATTTGAAAAGCCTTTTGCAGTAGTACATGTATAAGAACTTGAGCCGGTACCTGTAGCAAGATC
>CAIXZI010000433.1 GCA_903923915.1 uncultured Bacteroidota bacterium | reverse complement strand
TCGACAAGCTCAACATGACATCGCTCTTTTCTAAAAAGTCTGTTTATTCAAAATCTCTGTAAAGCAAATACTTTTTACGGATAGGTTTAAACTTTTTAATATCATCTTGCCAGCTTAACTGTATTTTAGTTTCGGGTATGCCCTGTTTTATTTGGTCTTGTAGCTTGGCGTTACCAGCATGAAAATTAAAATTTTCGTCAAAAAAATCATCTCGTTTTAATTGCTTGTACATGCCGCTAAGCCAAAGTATATAAAGCTGTTTTGAGTCTTTAATATAGGTATCAGCAAAATCTCTTAAATCATGCCCATAACAAACAACCCCATTGTATTTAGGTGCTTTTGCTCCTTCGGTAGGATGTGGAGTAAAACTAAAATCCCCATTTTTAATATCAGGATGCCCAATTACTTGAAACGGAAAATCGGTTCCACGTCCAACGCTAACAATACTTCCTTCAAACAAACCAAGAGCAGGGTATAAATAAACAGCTTTCATGTTTGGTAGGTTAGGAGAGGGCTTTACGGGTAGCTGATACATATCAAAATGGGTATAATTAACAACGGGGATAACTTTTAAATCGCAGGTAGCCTTGTTGCTCAGCCAACCTTCGCCATTAACCATTTTGGCATATTCTCCGTAAGTCATACCATAAACAAGCGGTACGGGGTGCATACCTAAAAAAGATTTAAAAGTTGGGTCTAAAACTGGCCCATCAATATAATACCCATTTGGGTTTGGGCGGTCTAAAACAATAAACGTTTTTTTGTTTTCGGCGGCAGCATCCATGCAATTGCTCATGGTAGATATGTAGGTATAAAAACGAACGCCTACATCTTGTATATCATACACTATTAAATCAACATCCAATAAATCTTCTTTAGTTGGTTTCATGTGTTTACCATATAAAGAAATTATTGGTAAACCGGTTTTTTTGTCTTTATCACTATGCACCGTTTCTCCTGCATCAGCAACACCTCTAAAGCCATGCTCGGGACTAAAAATCTTTTTAATATTTACTTTAAGTGAAAGCAGTGTATCAACCAGATGCGTTTTGTTTATTAATGAGGTGGGGTTGGCAATAATAGCCACACGTTTTCCCGCTAATAAAGGCAAATATTTATTGATTTGCGCAGCACCTGTTTGAATATCTTTTTCATAAAGAATTTTGGTTTCCTGATAGGGTTGAGCTATGCAGGTGGCAAAAAACAGGTAGCAAGTAGTAAGTAATAATGCTTTTTTAATCATCATCGCAAATATAATTCTAAATTCATACTTTTGATTTTTAACACCAAATAATTGTCGTTTAACTTATACACCTATATAGCTAAAAAATTGTGGCAACCTAAGCTGCAACAAAAATCTATTGCAGCACCTGTGGTTAAAATTGCGGTAGGCAGCATTGTGTTAGGCATAGCCGTGATGATTCTAACCGTAAGCATTGTAACGGGCTTTAAAAATGAAATAAAAGGTAAAGCAGTAGGCTTTAGTGGCGATGTGGTTATTGCGGCTTATACCAATAACAACTCGTTTGAGCAAGAGCCTCTATCAATGCAAGCCCCATTTTTAAAAGATTTACAGGGTAATAAAGAAATTAAACACATACAGCCCTTTGCTACCAAAAATGCTATTATAAAAACGGTAGATGAAAATCAAGGAATTATAATTAAAGGAGTTGATAATACATACGATTGGACGTTTATTAAACAATATCTGTTGCAAGGAAATATCCCTGCTTATGTAGATTCAACAACTTCCGATAAAATATTGATTTCGAAAACTATGGCGCAAAAATTAAATGCGCATGTGGGAGATAAATTACTAACTTACTTTGTTAGTAGAAAGCCTGCAGATGATAGTAGTGTAAGTCTTGGTTACGAGCAACGTGTGCGTAAATTTACTGTTAGCGGAATTTATCAAACAGGTTTTGCTGATGTGGATGATAATATTGTTTTTGCACACTTAAAACAAATCCAGCGCCTTAATTACTGGAGCAGTAACCAAACCGGAGGGTTTGAAGTTGAACTAAACGACTATAACACCATTGATACCCAAACAGAAATTATTAATGAAATGGTTGGACAAAACGTAGAAGCAAAATCGGTTAAACAAATTTACCCAACCCTATTTTCATGGCTTTCTTTATTAGATAGCAATGCTTTTATTATTATTGCATTAAT
>CAIXZI010000432.1 GCA_903923915.1 uncultured Bacteroidota bacterium | reverse complement strand
GATGTTTTGTTGAAAATAGTAGTAATTTTGCTGAATACTTAAACTGATAAATGTATGAACCACCTTAAATCACCAAAGAATCACCTTATCATCAACGTTCAACTTCTTTTATTTTTTACTTTATTCTTTTTTAGCAGTTGTAATAAAAAACCTGAAGCAGATTTTAAAATGGATACCTCCACCTATAGTGCCGGTGACCAGTTGAAAATAACTAATTTGTCTATTAATGCAACTAGTCAGACTTGGGATATAAAAAATTCTTTGGGCAGTGTTGCATTAACGAATGAGGAGAAAAATCCAAATTTGATTATACCAATATTAAGTGCCGATGATACCTATAGGGTGGATTTAACTGTGTCTAATAAGCGAAAAAGACATTCATCGACACTCACCAAAACCTTTGAAGTAAAAACAATTCGAGGATCAATATCAGTGAAATATTATGATTATTATAGTTGGGTAGATAAATTTGATGTTTATGTAGACGATCAATTTGTGGGTAGTGCTACAAGTGGTGAATATACTAGCGATCAACTACCAATAGGTTTACGATTAATCACTGTCAAGGCACCGAATTCTATGGTTCAGTCAAAAACAGTTAACATCACGGCAGGAAACCTATCCGATGTGTATTTTAATTAACTATTAAATCAACACACAAACTATCATCGCATAAGACAGTGTTTTGAAGACAGGTTCGGTTTATTCTGGGGTTTCAAATACTATTGAACAGAAAGTTTAGTATCTTTATAATACGTTTTTCAATGCTGATAGATGATCGTTTCAAACCGGGTCGATTTCACTTTCAATCTGTCATAGACTATTTTAAAACGACCGGATCTATTTAAAATACAACTTTATGTTTCGACATCAAGGTAAAACACGGACTTTAAAGCATAATTTAAGAATAGCTTCTTTGTTATCTTTCGTTGCCGGTATTGTAAATGTTGCCGGATTTTTAGCCATACAGCGCCTGACGACAAATGTGACTGGACACTTTGCTTACTTCATTGACGAAGTATTCAAGTTGGATTTTTGGAGAGGATTTATCTATTTTCTGTATATTTTCTTTTTCTTTTTAGGATCATTTGTTTCTAATTTCCTTGTTGAGTTGATTTCCAGAAAAAATGACAGCTACGTCTATATTATACCGACCATTATTGAGAGTGTTATCTTGTTTTCGGCGGCATTTTTCGGACCATTTTTCATCCATAAAAATCCGGATCTGTTGGCTTTTTGTCTACTGTTTGCCATGGGACTTCAAAACTCTTTGGTAACAACAATTTCCAACGCCACTGTACGAACCACTCATTTGACAGGGCTGTTTACCGACTTAGGAATTGAGTTGTCGCAACTTTTCTTTTACCGACACAAGGAGCAAAAAGATAAACTCGTATCTTCGATTAAGCTACGTTTGACGATTATCAGTTTTTTCTTTATTGGTGGGATTATTGGCGGTGTTTTCTATTCGAATATGGGATTGCATGTATTGACAATAGCAGGTGGTGCTTTACTCGCAGGAATACTATTTGACAACTTAAAACT
>CAIXZI010000431.1 GCA_903923915.1 uncultured Bacteroidota bacterium | reverse complement strand
CTAAATTTTGACCTATTAAAAACCATGTGTGCTATACACGCCCCATCTGGCAACGAAGTGGGCATGAAAGACTTTTTACTGGATTACATCAAAAAAGAAAAAAAGAACTGGAAACATAAACCAACCATTTATGCCGGAGATAACTTTCAGGATTGTATTGTATTGGTTTTTGGTAAACCGCGCGCAGCCATTTTTGCCCATATAGATAGCATTGGTTTTACCGTTCGTTACAATAAACAACTGGTTAAAATTGGCGGTCCGCGTACCGATAGCGGCTTTCATTTGGTTGATGAAAAAGGCCACGAGGCTACACTTCACAGCACTTCAGAAAAATTAGAGTATAAATCAACACACAAATTTGCTACCGGTACCGAGCTTACTTTTAAACCCAATTGGCGCGAGACTAAAGATTTTGTACAATGCTGTTATATGGATAATCGCCTTGGTGTTTTTAATGCGTTGAAAGTAGCTGAAACATTAAAAGACGGTGCTATTGTATTTTCTTGTTGGGAAGAACATGGCGGCGGAAGCGTATCGTACATTCAAAAATTCTTACAAGAAAAATATAAAATAAAACAAGCACTTATATCAGATATTACCTGGATTACCGAGGGCGTTACCCATGGCAAAGGTGTGGCTATCAGCATGCGCGATAGTTTAATTCCGCGCCGTAGTTATATCAACAAAATAATTTCTATTGCTAAAAAATCTAAAATACCTTTTCAGTTAGAGGTAGAAGGTAGTGGCGGCAGTGATGCTAAAGAACTTCAAATGGCCGAGTACCCTTGGGATTGGTGCTTTATTGGTGCACCCGAAGACCACGTGCACTCTCCTAACGAAAAAGTACATAAAGCAGATATTGCTGCCATGATTGAAATGTATAATGTGTTGATGAAGGAGTTGTAGGCTTAACGTTCTACGGCTTGGCGGTCGGGCGATACGAAGCACAAACTTACTTTCGTCGTTTAGTCGTTTGAAGTTTGGGATAGTTAATTACTTCTTAAGTAAGGATTCTATTTGTTCTATTCTGTTGTCTATATCCAAAATGGTCTCGTCAATAAGGTGGGTCATCAAGTCATGTGTTTTATTTATCATAGTTCCAGATTTAACAAAAGAGTCTATGTCTGTATTTTTTAGTAATTTAGAAATGCTTTTTACATAAGCGATACCATTTGAAAATTTCTTCTGTTTAAATTCCTTTTTAAAATGCAATAGATTTTGTAATTCTGATTTTAAAGTTTCCGTTTTTGTTGTCATGGTGATTGTCAGTTTGTGTGATGTTTATTTCTTAATTCAAGTAAAGATATTAAAATCATAAGTCCAGCAAATGATATTATGCCGCAAGTAATAGAGGTTTTATTTACATATTTGTACTCCCAATCTATAAAACTTTTCTGAGTTTTGTCATAGGAATTATAAATTAGTTTATAGGAAGTTTCTGTTATTTCTCTCTTTGGCGTTGACGCGTTCATGTAATAATAAACTGTCTTTGGAAATATTATACCAATAATTGCAGATGCTAAAATAGATACAAAGAACACACAAATACATTTGATGATAAATTTTTTCATAATTATTTTTAATTATTTCGACTAAGGTTAAATGTAAAACAAAAACAGGCCAACCGATACAACACTTTATAAAGAACTACTTGTCCACTGGGACGAGTCGCCCGCTTTATACATAACTTATTTATTTATGTAATAAAACTAGATAAAAGCATCCAAAATGGGTGGGCTTTATGTAACAAATATAAATAAATTGGCTATAGTATCTTAGGGTAAGCAAGCTAAAAGTTTTACAAAATAAAAGCGGTAACAAGCAGAGTACATTTTTTAACCGGGAGGGTCAACGCCCGGATAGTGATGGTCATGAACACCATACTCAAGGCATTGACTATCACTGTGAGGGCATTGACTGTCAATATCAGGGTCATGACAGTCAATGCTATGGGAATGAACGTCAATACGAGGGCGTTGACCGTCAATATCAGGGTCATGACAGTCAATGCTATGGGAATGAACGTCAATATAATGGCGTTGACCATCAATGCCAAGGTAGAGACCAATACCTTGCCGTTCAAGACTGTTGCATTGTGGGTAATGACTTCTAAGACTAAAGTCAAGACTTTTATAGTGAAAGTCAAGACTATTAAGCTAAAGACTTCTAACTTATGTAGGTATTCTCCCCAACAATAAAAATCAATCATACTATGTTAATGAAAGACTTATAAATAGCCTTTGCATTTTCCTTTGTTTTTGTTAAAAAAAACTAATTTTGAATTTATCTAAGCTTATACACTTTAACAAAAACGTATGAAACCAACCGATATTAAAGACCCGGAGTATTTCCATAAAGTGGTCGATTGTCAGCATGCCTGTCCTGCGCACACACCAGTACCAGAATATATAAGGCTTATTGCCGATGGTAAGTACGATGAAGCGTATATGATTAACTGGGATTCTAACGTTTTTCCCGGTGTACTTGGACGTACTTGCGATAGACCTTGCGAGCCTGCGTGTCGTCGTGGCAGGGTAGAAGAGGAGCCCGTTG
>CAIXZI010000430.1 GCA_903923915.1 uncultured Bacteroidota bacterium | reverse complement strand
ATTATTATTGTTTATTGTTTTCATTTTATTGTACAGCTACAAATTTAAAGCAATTATTTTTTTAAAACCAAATTTTGTTTATTTCTCTTTTTGTTACCGCAAAGTAATTGGTTTAATTTGGTAATAATAAATTACTTTTAATCTATTTGTCCTATTAGTTTTATTTCTATTTTTAATAAATACGATACATTTAATTACTATTTTTCATTCTTTGACTTAAAAAATTGTTTTCTTAATTAAAATATATCACTACATTTGCAATAGTAAAACAATTATGAACACAAAAACAAACTTACATCATCATTTTCATACTGGCTTTCAGGCGAGGTGGAAATAATTTGTAAAAATTAAAATATTTCAAAACCCGTCTGAGTAAAACAGGCGGGTTTTTTTGTTTAATACTCGCCCACAACTACTCAGACATAACAACAAAACAAAATGAACAAACTAAAAATTGCCATTCAAAAAAGTGGAAGACTAAGTGAGAAATCATTAGAACTCTTTAAAGAGTGTGGAATAAAACTATCAAACGGAGATAGAAAGCTAAAAGCAGAATCTACCAACTTCCCAATAGAAGTTTTGTTTTTACGCGATGATGATATTCCGCAATACGTTGAACAAGGTGTTGCTGATATAGGCATAGTTGGAGAAAATGAAGTGTGGGAAAAAAACAAAAACGTAAACGAAATTGAAAAATTAGGTTTTGCTAATTGTAAACTTTCGTTGGCTATTCCTAAAGATGAAATTTATACCAACCTCAGTTATTTTAATAATAAAAAAGTAGCCACTAGCTATCCAAAAATTCTTCAAAAGTTTTTTGATGAAAAAAAGATAAATGTAGAAATAGAAGAAATTGGAGGTAGCGTAGAAATTGCACCTGGCATTGGTTTAGCCAATGCTATATTTGACATTGTTAGTACCGGTAGTACACTCTTAATGAATGGATTAAAAGAAGTTGAAGTGGTGATAAAAAGTGAAGCGGTTTTAATTGCCGACAAAAGTTTAAGCAAAGAAAAACAGGCCATTTTAGATAAACTTCTTTTCAGAATTAAAGGAGTAAGAAACGCAAAAGAAAACAAGTATATTTTGCTTAACGCACCCAATAATGCCGTAGCCCAAATATCTGCTATTTTACCCGGAATGAAATCTCCAACTGTTTTACCTTTAGTAGAAGAAGGATGGAGCAGTATACACTCAGTAGTAAAAGAAGATGAGTTTTGGGATATTATTGATCAGCTAAAAAACCTTGGCGCCCAAGGTATTCTGGTAGTTCCAATTGAAAAAATGATATTATAAATACAAAATTAAAAATGAAAACAATTTTATATCCAAATAAAAAAGACTGGTTTACCTTAATACAAAGACCAAGTGTTCAATCAAAAGACTTGAATATATTGGTGAATCAGGTGTTTGAAAAGATAAAAAAAGAAGGCGACAAAGCTGTATTGAATTATACAAAGCAGTTTGATAAAGTAAATTTAAAGTCTTTATTAGTAACAGAAGAGGTAATAAAAAATGCTGCGTCATCCATTTCTAAGGAACTAAAGCAAGCCATAAAACTGGCTAAAATAAATATTGAAAAATTTCACCAAGCTCAAAAAGAATCCATAAAAAAAATAGAAACAACTAAAGGTGTTGTCTGTTGGCGAGAAAGCAGAGCTATCGAACGAGTTGGTATTTATATTCCCGGAGGTACAGCCCCTTTATTTTCAACTGTTTTAATGCTGGGCGTTCCTGCAAAATTGGCGGGTTGTAAAGAAATTATTTTATGTACGCCACCAGATAAATTTGGGAATATTTCTCCTGCCATATTATATGCGGCTAGATTAATTGGCGTTACTTCTATTTACAATATTGGCGGGATACAAGCCATTGCTGCTATGACCATTGGAACAGAAAGTATTATAAAAGTGGACAAGATTTTTGGACCCGGTAATCAATATGTAACAGCAGCCAAGCAAGCCGCACAATATTATGGCGTTGCTATTGATTTACCTGCGGGGCCAAGCGAGGTGTTAATCATTGCGGATAAAACATGTAAACCTTCTTTTGTTGCAGCCGATTTACTTTCACAGGCAGAACACGGAGCAGATAGTCAAGTAATTTTACTTTCGGATAATGAAACTATAGTTAAAGAAATTATGGTTGAATTAAACGTTCAATTAAAAAAGTTACCTCGAAAAGAAATTGCGGAAAAAGCTTTAAAAAATAGCAAGACTATTGTATTGAAAAACATTGATGATTGCGTTATGTTTAGTAATTTGTATGCACCCGAACACTTGATTTTAGCCATGGAGAAAGCAGATAAATTAACTGCTCAAATAAATAATGCAGGTTCTGTATTTATTGGAAACTATAGCTGTGAAAGTGCTGGAGATTATGCCAGTGGCACCAATCACACCTTGCCTACTAACGGATACGCACGTAATTACAGCGGCGTTTCATTAGATAGTTTTGTAAAGAAAATTACCTTTCAAAAACTAAGCAAAAAAGGAATTAAAAAGATTGGACCTGCTATAGAAATTATGGCCGAAGCTGAACAATTATTTGCGCACAAAAATGCGGTTACGGTACGACTTAAAAATTTATAATATGTTTGATTTAAAAAAAATAGTTCGCAAAAACATTCTTAATCTAAAGCCCTATTCAAGCGCCAGAGACGAATTCTCTGGTAAAGAAGGTGTTTTTTTAGATGCTAACGAAAACGGATTTGGTTCTCCTTTAAAAGAGAACTATAATCGCTATCCTGATCCATTGCAAATAGAGGTAAAGGAAAAATTAAGTAGACTAAATGGATTGCCTATAAAGAATATTTTTTTAGGAAACGGAAGCGATGAAGCCATTGATATTTTATTTCGTACTTTTTGTAACCCATCTAAAGACAATGTTATTATTTGTCCGCCGACCTATGGCATGTATGAAGTGTCTGCTAACATAAATGATGTATCTGTTTTAAAGGTTCCACTAATTGCAGAAACATATGAGATAGATACTACGAGTGTTTTAAAAGCAATAACCAAAAACACAAAACTAATATTTGTTTGTTGTCCTAATAACCCAACTGGTAATGGTATTAAGTGGTCATCTATAAAACAAATCCTAACTAATTTTAAAGGCATTGTTGTTGTAGATGAAGCTTATATAAATTTTGCCAGTTATGATAGCCTAATAAAAGAGTTGAAGAATTATCCTAATTTGGTTATTCTTCAAACACTTTCAAAAGCCTGGGGTTTAGCAGGTTTACGAGTAGGTTTAGCTTTTGCATCTGAACAGATTATAGATATCTTTAATAAAATAAAACCGCCTTATAATATAAACGCTGTTTCGCAAAAATTGACATTAGAAGCATTAGATAGGGCTGATCAAGTAAACAAATGGATAAAACAAATTATTTCAGAAAGAGATAAATTATCAAATGAGCTTAATAAGTTGTCTTTTATTCTAAAAACATATCCTAGTGAGGCGAATTTTATATTGGTTAAAACGACTGACGCAAATGATATTTATAACTACTTAATATCAAAAAAAATAATTGTTAGAAATAGGAGTCAAGTTACTTTATGCGAGAACTGCCTAAGAATAACGATTGGAACTAAAGAGGAGAATAAAAAATTGCTAAACACGTTAAAGAAATATACATCATGAAAAAAGTTTTATTT
>CAIXZI010000429.1 GCA_903923915.1 uncultured Bacteroidota bacterium | reverse complement strand
TTCTTTAATTTTTTCTACACGTGTAACATCTACACCTCCACGCGCAATTACTTTTCTACCTGTTTTTTGCAAAGCAGCTTTAATACTATCTTCGTAATACCCACTTTGATACTTACCTGTTATCGTATCAAAAATGGGTGATAAAAAAACATAATCAAAATTCATTTCATCTGTATCATACAAAGATGATAATTTACCATGCGACGTGGTTTTTACAAAATTACTAGTTGATATGCGTAACATTTTTTCTCTCCACCAGTTACGAAGATTTTTTTCTAAATGTTTTTGCGTATAGTGTACGCCTTGTAAATTATACTTTCGCGCTAAATTATGATGAGAGTGTATAATAATTCTATTATGAAATTGCTTTGGTATTTTTTCGATATATTCTTGCAATTGCTTGGTACTAAATTTTGGCTTACGTATGTGATAGGTATCCAAACCTGCTTCAAATATTTGAATCACATTTTTTATTTCGTTTTCTTTAACTTTGGAAGGAGATATAACTATAACTTTCATTACACTGGTTTTTAAAATAATAAAGACAATTCGTTTAATAAACTACTATTTTTTTCTAAAGCATTACCCACTACAAGAATATCTGCACCTGCTTTTATAGCTTGTTTTGCTTTTGTTGCATTATCAATTCCACCACCCACAAGCAACGGAATATGTATATTTTGTTTTACTTTTTTGATTAAAGATACATTGATGTTTGTTTTTGCCCCACTACCCGCTTCTAAATAAACTGTTTTAAAGCCGAGCAATTCTGCGGCTATTGAAGTGTGTACAATTTTTTTATCATCACTTAAAGGTTTTGTTTTAGATACTTGTTGGGTGGCCGATATTTTATTTCCTTTTACCAAAATATATGCAGTTGATATGCATTCTAACTTTTTTTGTTTAATAAAAGGGGCAGCTAAAACTTGCTTACCAATCAAATAATCCGGATTTCTACCTGATAGAAGTGATAAAAATAAAACAGCATCTGCTTTAGCGCTCAACTGTTTTTCATCGCCCGGAAAAATAATGACAGGTATTTTAGAATATTTTTTTATTATTGAAATTGTTTTTTCAATATTACCGTTTGTTAGTTTACTACCTCCCACAAAAAAATAATGTACGTTACTGCTGTTTGCTAACTTAATTACTTCTAAATTGAATTTATCAGGGTCGATTAATACAGCTAATTGAGCTTGCTTTTTTTTGTAAGCCGAAATTATTTGCGGATAAATATTACTCACCGTTGCCGTCTGTATAAACTAAAATATAATTATCTAAAACTTGATAATGCAAAGTATGTTTTTTTTCAGAATCTAAATCATACACGTGCGCATTTATTTTACCACCCGTATGTGAATAAATAAAATCTTCAATAAAAATTTGTTCTGCAAAATTTAAACCTGCAATATCCAAAGCCTTATAAATGGCTTCTTTCGCGCACCAATAGGTAATGTATTTTTCGGCAGGTGCATCTTGTAAATTGGCTAGTTCTTTTTTTGATAAAAATTTATCTTTAATATTTAAAATTTTATCTCGCACTTTTTCAATGTCGATGCCAATATTTTTTTTCTGAAAGCAAAATAAAACAACTATCCAATCGTATGAATGCGAAATAGAAATACTTATGTGGCTTAATAAATAAGGCTTTCCGCTTTCTTTATATAAAATTTCAATATCATCATCTTTCAAAACAAATCTCACAACATGCGCTGCAGCTTGTTTCTCAACACTTCGTTTATCGGTTAAATTATAATATTCAGCAAAATCAGCCAGATTAAGTTTAGCCATCTGAAGGTGTTCAGAAAGACTGGAAATACTAATTGTTGGGCTATATTTACTTAACATCATTATTTGTATTTTATCTGGCTATAAACTACCTTTGCAAGGTAAAAATTTTAAACAACTTAAAATCAAAATAAAATGTCAGCAACCGCGGTAGAAAAGTACATTCCGTACAAAGTAAAAGATATGAGCCTTGCAGAATGGGGCCGTAAAGAAATAAAATTAGCAGAGGTAGAAATGCCTGGTTTAATGTCGCTTCGTAAAGAATATGGCGCTTCAAAACCATTAAAAGGTGCACGCATTGCAGGTTGCTTACACATGACTATTCAAACTGCCGTATTAATTGAAACCCTTGCTGAACTTGGAGCAGAAGTTACTTGGAGTTCTTGTAACATCTTCTCTACTCAAGACCACGCCGCCGCCGCTATAGCTGCTGCTGGCTTTCAAGTTTACGCCTGGAAAGGTATGAATGCTGAAGAATTTGACTGGTGTATTGAACAAACTTTATGGTTTGGGAAAGATCGTCAGCCATTAAATATGATTTTAGATGATGGTGGAGATTTAACCAATATGGTTTTTGATAAATACCCTGAATTGGCTACTGCTATTAAAGGTTTATCTGAAGAAACTACTACAGGTGTTCACCGTTTACATGAGCGTTACAAAGCAGGTACTTTATTGTTGCCGGCTATTAACGTAAACGATTCGGTTACTAAATCTAAATTTGATAATAAATACGGTTGCCGCGAATCATTGGTAGATGCAATTCGTCGTGCTACTGATGTGATGATGGCTGGCAAAGTAGCTGTTGTTGCGGGTTATGGTGACGTTGGAAAAGGTTCTGCCTTATCATTATCTTCTCAGGGAGTTCGTGTTATTGTTACAGAAATCGATCCTATTTGTGCCTTACAAGCTGCAATGGACGGTTATCAGGTAATGAAAATGGATAACGCAGTTAAAATTGCTGATATTGTTGTTACTACAACCGGTAATAAAGACATTGTAGTTGGTCGTCATTTCGAAAACATGAAACACAACGCTATTGTTTGTAACATTGGTCACTTCGATACTGAAATTGACATGGCGTGGTTAAACAAAACGCATGGCAAAACCAAAGAAGAAATTAAACCTCAGGTAGATAAATACACCGTTAATGGTAAAGACATTATTGTTTTAGCTGAAGGACGTTTAGTTAACTTAGGTTGTGCAACAGGGCATCCAAGTTTTGTAATGAGTAACTCATTTACCAACCAAACACTTGCTCAATTAGAGTTGTGGACTAACACTGCAGCTTACGAGAAAAAAGTTTATACGCTTCCTAAAATTTTAGATGAAAAAGTAGCGCGCTTGCACCTTGGTAAAATTGGTGTTGAGTTAGATACCTTAACTAAAGACCAAGCAGATTATATTGGTGTAAAAGTGGAAGGTCCGTTTAAACCTGAAGCTTACAGATACTAAACCAAATTCCTTTAAAAATAAACCCACTTGAAATATTCAGGTGGGTTTTTTAATTTGCATTGGTTAAACAGTTAAAAAGCAATAGTTTTTTAATAATAAAATAGTATTTTTGCGAACAGAAAAATGGTCCTATAGCTCAGCTGGATAGAGCACAGGTTTTCTAAACCTGCGGCCTTTGGTTCGAATCCAAATGGGACCACCAATTAAACAACAAACCCTTGTAAATGAACATTTTACAAGGGTTTTTTACTTTACAGCAAGTACTGCTATTACCCTTTTAAGGCAACAAAAAAGCCCCACAAAAATTGTGAGGCTTCTTCTTTTATAATCTTTAAATTATCTTACTAATTCAACAAAACCTTTTTTCTCAACTAAATCAGCCTTGCTTCCGCAATTAGATTTGTATTTTACAATGAAGAAGTAAGAGCCAGCATCAGCATCATGCCCACTTTTTGTTTTACCATCCCAAGGTTTATTGTATTCTGTAGCATCGAATACTGATTTTCCCCAACGATCGTAGATATGTAATTCATAAGTATCACTTTGCTTATAAATTTGATACTGGTTTAAACCTTGCTGATAAAACGGGTAAAAGAAATCGTTTGTTTTATCACCGTTAGGCGAAAACACGTTTACCAATTCATTTGGTCTAAAGGCATCATAAGTAAGTACAGAAATAATAGTTTTAGCTGTATCAGGACACCCATTGTGTTTATAAGTTATATATACATAAGGCACATACTGAGTTAAAACTTTAGCAGAATCGCCAGTAACCGAAACAGTTATAGTATCATGTAATACTAATCTATCCGGATGCCATTTAATGTTTGTATTGCCATTTGTATCAGCAATTAATAATGCCAATGAATCTTTAGGGCAATAGTATGCATAAATGCTATCTCCAGTTGCTTTAAAGCCATTTAAAAGTTGGATATTTTTAGTGGTATCTACACAATTACCATTTCTAACAATGCAATAATAAGAACCTGCCTTTAATCCAGATAGTATACTTGATGATGGCAAGCCTGTTGCGGTTGAAGTATAAGTACCCGGAGACCAGCTAAATGTATATTTATCAGGAGTAGATATTGGCCCATTAACTTCAGATGTAACAGTAGCTTTTAATTTTCCGGTAGAGTCTCCATAGCAAGCTATGTGCTCTAAAATAGCAGTTGTTACCTTAAATGATTTTAAAGAAACTATCTCCTTATAAATACTTTTACTACTACATCCACCTGATCCTGTAGTGGTTATGGTATCTACATAAGTATAATATGCAGTTGTAGTATGGGTAAAAGGTGTAGCAATAATTAATGTACCTGTGGTGGTAGGATAAGTTATACCCGGACCGCTCCAACTATGTGTACTATTAGGAACTGAAGGATTAATTACCACATTATCTAAATTACAAACTGTAACCGTATTGGTAGTAACCGGAATAACGGTATTAGAAGTAACGCCAACTGTGCTTGTTACAATTTCTTGACAGCTTGCATTGCCTGGAATACTAAGTGTTGTAGTATAAACACCACTTGCCAAATTAATTACTTGTACCGGTGGGGTTGCATTTGTACCTGATGAACCATCAGAACATACCCAATTAAAACTGGTAAAGTTATTACCAGAACTTGGGTAATATGTTATACTTCCTGTGCTTCCTGCCGGGCAAGATGGAAGTGGAGATGGGTTAAATGAAATATTAGTAACAGCTAAACTTATTTTTAAGGAATCTTCGCAATGTGCAGAATCTAAATAAGTAACTGTATAATGTTGCCCGTTAGACGCTCCTGTAACAGCATATGTTTGCGTAGTTATACTGGTTAAGACATTCGAAGCATCATACCAAGTATATACAGTATTCGTAAATGTAGTTGGCCCTGTTAAAGTGGTTTGAGAGCCACACAATTGCGCTGTTGACGTTTGTAAAGTTGGATTAATCGCTACAACTGTTATAGTAGTATCTTTTGTAGGACAATGAGCCACGTTATCTGTTATAGACAGAGAATAAGTACCTGCCGGTAAATTATTTATCGCTGTTGTAGTTGTGGTTCCAAGAGCACCAGAAGGTCCTGACCAAGAATACACAAAAGTACCAGATGCAGGAGGAACAATAGACACTGACCCATTTGAGCCACCTTTACAAGTGGAGGTAGAATTAGTAACTACATTGATGCCCGCAGGTTTAACTACAATATTATAGGTTGAAGGGCACCCACTGGCAGATGTGGTTTTAACAATAAATGTATCGTTAACAGCCGCTGTTGTTGTTAAAGTTTGAGAAGTTGCACCCGCTATTGGTGTATTATTGTTTGGACTTGGGCCATACCACTGATATGTAGCATATCCCGGAGGGGCTAATAGAGTTAAGTTTCCACCAGTTGTTCCGCAAAAACCAACCACACCTGATGCGCTTGTAGGATTAGAACATTGAGCATCAATATAACAATATCCAAAGTGTCCAGTTTGATTGCAATCACTTACCGTAAATTTCACTGTTACAGTATGTCCAATAGCTGCCTGTAAATCTAAACTAACTGTTGTCCATGCTTTATAAGATACGCCTGTCCCAACAGATGAAGTTGTCCAACCATTTAAACTTCCCGAACTGGCAACAGCAGAATATTGAGCACAAGCAGGAAGAGTACCTGTAGTTAAATCTGTTGTACTAACATCAAAATAAGGCGATTCATTTGCAGGGTGTCCTCCATCTTGCAAAACGGCTGCGTATTGAAAAATAAATACATCATTAGTGCTACCCACCACAAAAGTGTACTGGGCTTGTTGCATTTTTGCTCCGGCACAAGTATTATTTAATAATAAAGAATAATTACCGCCACCTGGTGCAACTACCGGAAAACCTCCATAATTATCTATGCCATTTGTACATGGCACCGTGTTACTAATAGAACAATTAGCAGCGGGACTGTTAACAGTTGCGTTTGAAGTAGAATTTACAACTTGATTAATAATACCGGTTGAACTATTTAAGCAAGAAGGGCAAGGCAAATTAGAGCTAGTTCCAGTTGATGAGTTATAGTTAGAGCCACTTTCAAAAGTCCAACCACTTGAAGTACCGTTTTCAAACCCCGGATTAACGCAACCACTTGAATTTACTTGTGGCGGTTGGTAACTACCTTTTTGGTTATTTGCAGAAAATACCCCCAATTGTTGTTGTTGCATCATTTTGTGCAATCTGTCATTTTGAATTTGAATTTCAAACTCTTTAATTCCTTTATTTCTTGAATTTTCAAGAATTTTTGCGATAGATTCCTCTGTTAACGAACCAGATGGAAATTCTATAGGGGCAATTTGGGCTTTAATTCCTAAAAAAAATAAAAACAAAAGCTGTTACAAGTATTTTTTTCATCATGAGGTTTAAATTTTCGCTCGCTAATGTAAAAAAATATTTCAACGTAAAGAAAAAAATTGTTAGTTGAACCTTTTTCGTATAAAAGTTCAAAAAATTAACACTAATCGACCTAAAGTATCTTGCTTTTAGTATTTATCTTTGCATCAATGACCTTACTTGGAAAAGT
>CAIXZI010000428.1 GCA_903923915.1 uncultured Bacteroidota bacterium | reverse complement strand
TGTAACAAAGTTTCACCTGTACCTAATACATCTAAAAATTGCTTGGGCTTTGAAGTTTTACTCATAGGCCAAAAGCGACTACCCACGCCACCTGCCATTATTATGCAATAAAGATTTTTCATCTAAAACTTAAGCTAATTTTTTTAATGCGTTTCTTAAATTAGAAATTACGCCTTCTACATCTTCTAGTTTACAAGTACCCACACTTAAGCGATACCATTTAGAATTTACATCGGCACCAAAGGCATAGAACGGAACAATAGCCACACCGGCTTCATCTAAAATATATTTTGTAACGTCTTTGGTTGTGGTCAAAATTTCTCCGTTTGAAGTTTTCATACCATGTAAAGCCATTTGAACCGTTAAGTAAATAGCAGCTTGCGGCACAATAACATCTACTTTAAAACCTTCTGATTTTAACTGAGAAAAACCTTTATAAAAACCATCCAAACGTTGGTGAAGTTGTTTTTTTGTCCGACTAAAAATAAATCGTAACGTTTTAAATCAGATAAATATTTAGCAGTTGCTAATTGTTCTGCTTTAGGAGCCCAAGCGCCAACATGGTTTAATAACGATTTCATTTTATCAATTACTAATTTTGGCCCCATGCTCCAACCAACACGAACACCTGTTGCAGCAAGCGATTTAGAGATGCCATCTACAAATACCGTGTACTTTTTCATTTCAGGGCGAAGTGAAACTGGATTGTAATGTTGTGTATCTCCGTAGGTAAGTGCCCAATAAATTTGATCGTACATTAAGTACAATGGTTTTTCATTTTCACCACGACGGTTATTTTCTTCAATAACCATATCGCAAATTTCAGTTAAACCTTCTTTGGTAAAAACAGTGCCTGTTGGGTTTTGTGGAGAGCACAACGCCAATAAACTTGCGCCTTTAATATGTGGTTTAATATGCTCGGCTGTTGGCATAAAATTACTTTCAGGCCCTGCATCAATCATTACTTGTTTTGCATGATTAAGATAGCTGTAGTGATTGTTATTCCATGATGGAACCGGAAAAATAACGGTATCACCTTCATCAACCAACGTGCGAAAGATCGAATAAATAACCGGGCGAGCACCTGCCGCAATTAAAATTTCATCGGTAGCGTAATCTAAATTTCCGCGTTCTTTTAGAAGCTTAGAAACCGCCTCGCGCAAAGGCAACATACCATCTGCAGCAGGATAATTGGTTTCATCAGCTAAATATTCATCAATGATGGCTTGCTTTAGTTCAGCAGGAATAGGGAATATTTTAGGATTAAAATCGCCGATGGTAAAATTATAAACGTGCTGTCCGTTTTTTATTTTTTCGTTTACCTCTGCAGCAAGTTTTATAATTTCTGAGCCAATAATGTTTTGAGCCAGTTTAGAAACTTTGCGGGTTGTATTTGCTGTTTTTGCTTCCATCTTTCTTGTTTAATCAAACTATACAAACATACTAAAATTGCAGTCTGTAAAGGTTTTTTTTAGTTAATATTCAAAATAATAGAATCATTGGAATTCCACTGTATTTTTCTTCACAGAATAAAGTATCATTTCTAAAATCACCAGCAGCACAATAGAATGTATATGTTGGATAT
>CAIXZI010000427.1 GCA_903923915.1 uncultured Bacteroidota bacterium | reverse complement strand
GCCTTTAATCGGTTTAAAGGTTATGGCGATTTTTGGCATCAGCAGTATAGTAAAACAGCTATGTCTTTCTTTTGCGAGCAACCTCCCTTATATTTTGAAACACTATCTGCTTTTTATAAATTGTTTGGCGGCACAGAATATGTAGAGAAATTTTTTACCATATGCCTACTGTTACTAGCCGTTTTGTTTACCACTTTGATATGGAATAAATTAAATCGCAACACTTCTATTTACAAATCACTGTCATGGCTGCCTACTGCCCTATTGGTTGCAGTACCTGTTTATAGCTGGTCGTTTTCTAACCAGGTAATAGAAACCATGGTAGCACCCCTATCTTTATTTGTATTTTATTTACTCTTACTTCTCACGGAAGAAAAAAACAAATCAAAAATTGCGCTGCTTTTAATTTCATTTATTTTTCTTGTCTTATGTTTATTGCTTACAAAGGGAGTTCAATCAGTGTTTATAATAGCAGCTCCGTTTTTACTTTCCTTAACCAATAAGTCATCCAGAAAAAAATTACTTGCTTTAAACTTTATAGCCGTAGTTGTATTTGCAGCTTGTTGCGCCATACTTTTTTTATCTGTAGATGGTGCAAAAGATTGGTTAACTTGTTATGTAAACAAACGCCTAATAGCCACTTTTAATCATGTAGGTGCTACAACAACCTACCATGCCGAAATAATTATTAGATACTTTACCGAATTAATCCCGGTGCTATTATTTTTTCTACTTATCTCTTTTTATGTGCGATTTAAAAACAACTATGCATTCTCTCTTCAATTCAAAAATTTAGTTTCAAATAAAATTAATCTTTCTCTTTTTCTAATTAGTTGCTCGGCAAGTCTGCCCATGGCGCTAACACTCGAACAGCGAGGCTTTTACTTAGTGCCCGCTTTTCCGTTTATTGCTTTAGCCCTTACCAACATGTATAAACGGTATGTGTTTTATTTCTTCAATACATTATTTAGAAGCCATAAAAAAACTCAAAACGTACTATTAACAATACTTGCATTAGCTTCTCTGTTTTTCTTTATCTACAGATACGATACTTATAAAGATGATGAAGATATGCTTAGAGATATGCCAATAGTAAAGAAATATATTCCATACGGAGAAACAATACTGATAGATAACTCGATGTGGAATATGTTTACCCTGCACGCTTACGTAAAAAGGTATAACGACAATGATTTATCAATAAATGATACAAACGCCACTTACTTATTAATCAATAAGGGCAATACGGCCAAAGCACCCAAAAAATACATAAAGCTTAATGAGAAAACGCTTTGGCTTGATATTTACGTTAACAGTAATAAAAAATAATTGGACGTTTCGGCGCGCTGTCATACTGAGCCTGTCGAAGTGCGCCGTCGGGCTTTACGTTTCAAGTTTTTTAATTACAAAAAAGCTTTACACTACAATCCCTAACGCAAATACAGCATTAGTTTAAAACATCTAAACTACCTAAACCTTCTCGTATAACAACAGATTCATCTTCGGTGCAATCAAGTATGGTAGTAACATAAATGTTTCCGTAGCCACCATCAATTACAGCATCTGCAATAGTTTCATACTGATTGTAAATCATTTCCGGGTCGGTAAAATATTCGGTTATCTCATCATCTTCGTTGTGTAAAGATGTTGATACTAAAGGAAATCCAAGTTGTGTGATGATTTCTCTGCAAATAGTATTATCGGGTACACGTATGCCAATTGTTTTTTTATTCTGCCTTAAAAACATTTTAGGAATGTTGTTTGCAGCTTGTAAAATAAACGTGTATGGCCCAGGCAAAGCCTTTTTCATTAAACGAAAAATGTTATTTGGCAATGGTTTTGCATACTGACTAAGCTGACTTAAATCGGCACAAACTAAAGACAAATTAATTTTTTCAGGTGTTGTTCTTTTTATGCGGCAAATTTTTTCAATAGCCTTTGGACTGTTAGAGCTACAACCCATGGCATACACCGAATCGGTTGGATAAACTATTACGCCATCGTTCTTTAAAATTTCAACAGCACGTAAAATATCTTCTATTACAATTTTATCCGGATTTATTCTCAGTAACATTTCTAAGGGTTTATTTTAATTTCTAAAGCCATCGCACCTATTTCGACAGGCTCAATATAACAACGCGCGTCGTCAGTCTGAGCTTGTCGAAGGCTATGTGCTGCTAACAAAATTTTAAAAAGGGTCGTCTATATCGTGGTTAGGGTTTTCTTTAATAATATCTTTTGTGTCATCTTCAACCGTGTTCCACCCTTTAGATTGTACGGTAATGGTATTTTGTTGCGAAATAAATTCGCTGTTAGGCGTTAGTGGCTGCGTTTGATTATTATACATATCTCGCGCGCCCTCTACATAATCAACATCAGCAAATTTGGCAAACTGCCCAACAAATTTAACACGAGGTTGCGCTATAGAACCGTGACGGTTTTTTGCAATATATATCTCCGCCATTCCGCGAGATGGTTCGTTATCCTCAAAAACATCTAAGCCGTAATATTCAGGACGATAAATAAATGCTACCATATCGGCATCTTGCTCAATAGCTCCAGACTCACGTAAATCTGATAACTGTGGACGTTTACTGCCTGTTGCACGTTTCTCAACATCACGACTAAGCTGTGATAAGGCAATAATCGGTACATCTAATTCTTTTGCTAAACCTTTTAATGAACGAGAGATGTAACTTATCTCTTGCTCACGATTACCACCCCCGCGTCCGCCGCCTTCACCGCCGGCAGTCATCAATTGCAAATAATCTATTATAATCATTTGTATATCGCTGTTTTCTTTTAAACGACGCGCTTTTGCACGCAATTCGAAAATAGAAAGTGCAGGTGTATCATCAATATATAAAGGCGCACTTGCTAATTTTTTAATACGTTCGTTTAACTGAACAAATTCATCATCACGTAATTGACCTTTTCTAATTTTATCTTGTTCTAACTCAGCTTCGGCCGATATTAAACGATTAACCAATTGCAAAGAAGACATCTCTAACGAGAAAAATACAACCGGTTTATTAAATTCTACAGCTGCATTACGCGCCAACGTCAATACCAGTGCGGTTTTTCCCATAGCCGGACGAGCAGCAATAATAACCAAATCTGATTTTTGCCACCCACCGGTAATTCTATCAAGGCTTGTAAACCCACTCGGAACTCCGGTTACACCACTTGTTTGTTTACTGGCCTCTTCAATTTGCGTAATAGCTTTAGCTAATAATTTACTAATACTATCTTGTTGTTTACGTACGTTAGTATCCACCAATTGAAAAATGCTTTCGGTTGCTTTATCTAACAAATCAAAAACATCCGTGCTATCTTCATACGAAGAAGTAATAATATCGGTGCTGATTCTAATTAAATCTCGCTGCAAATATTTTTGAAGAATAATCCGCGCATGATGCTCTGCATTGGCAGAAGACGCCACACGATTGGTAAGTTGCGATATATAATAAGCTCCACCGGCAATATCAAGTTCGCCATTTTTTCTAAGCTGTGCGGTAACAGTAAGTAAATCTACAGGCTCAGAATTATTGAATAAATCTAAAACAGCGCGATATACCGCCTGGTGAGCAGGTTTATAAAAGGCTTCGGGTTTTAAAATATCAATAACATTGCTTAGAGCTTCTTTTTCAAGCATCATAGCACCCAGCACAGCTTCTTCTAAATCAGTTGCCTGCGGCTGCAGCCTGCCATCTAAGGTAGGTGGCGTATAGTTTTGTAGCTTCGATTTCGGTTTATTTGTATTTATAATGTTCATAGGGGAGTGCAAAATAGCATCAATCTTTTCAATCCTCAAAGTACAAAAAATATTTCACATTTTTTAAACAAGTTGTTACCAGCTTTCTATGCTTTTGGATGCGGTTTTTTTTACTAATTTCGTGAAAATCAATCAACACCAATGAAACTCGTTTTTAGGATTGTCGCTTTTTTGTTCATATTTTTTATGCTTAGCTGCAAAAAAGACAAGAAAGATACGCAGTCGCCCGTTATTACCTTTATTTCGCCTTCAAACGGGCAAACTTATAAGATGTTTGATACTATAGGAGTTAGCGCCCATGTTAGTGATAATATGCACCTTTCTTATATTAATGTTACATTAACCGATGCCAACCACGGGGCTTTGCAGGCAAGCTATTCAGTGCCTATTACCTCGCTCGATTTTATTTTTAATATAAAATATATTTTAACCCAATTTCATTTGGCAAGCGGTAATTATTTAATGCAGATAACGGCTGATGACGGCTATAACACAACATCTTCTTACCAAAGCATTCATATTACAGAATCTCCTACGCAGTTATGGGGTTATTGCACCGTATTGAAAAACACAAATCAAACTATAAACCAGGTAGATACAATGAATAGTTTAATTTCAAGCATATCACTTTCTCAGCCCTATAATGGCATGAAGTACGGGGCTTATAACCAGCAACTTTATGTTAATGGGAAAGGCACCCAAGAATTTCAATCTTTTTATTTGCAACCGCAAACTGCTAAGGCCTTAACTTATGCGGCAAGCGCTACTGTTAGTCAGCAAGATTATACCTACCTTTTTACAGATGGTTACAAACCTTATGTAGGTTTTTTAAACGGAGATGTTTATTCGTTTACAAGCACTGGTTCTTACAGCACTTCGTATAGATTAAACGACATTAATTTTTACCCTTATTATTTTACTACAACCAGCGCATACGGTATTGGTATTTTTAAAAGTAAAATTGCAACTGTAAGTGATAAGATAGTTTCTTTTGGTATATTTGGAAGTGTTTTTAATAGCTTACCATTAGCCGGCAACACAGCTATAACCAACGTGGTTGGCGTGTTTGAAAAAGCTCAAGATACTCTTTATGTTGTTGGCAATGATGCAACCAATCAGGCAGTTATTGGTTTTTATACGCCGTCAAACAATACTTTTTTACCGTATTCTATTAGCGGATCGGGCAAAATGTTATCTGCAACCAAAGTAAACAGTGGGTATATTTTAATTTCAACCACAACCGGTATATACCCCGTTATTGGCTTAAATTTAAATGCATCTTTATCGCCTTCTGTTGCACAAAAACTATCGTATCAACCCAAATTAAACCGACTTACAGCCGCATCTAATGTTAGTTTAAACTCCT
>CAIXZI010000426.1 GCA_903923915.1 uncultured Bacteroidota bacterium | reverse complement strand
TATTTAAGATATTACAGCATCTTTTTTTAATTAATACAAACTAGCTCCCATAATTTACTTGTCTATTTTTAAGTATTGTTTACCTTTGGTTTCAAATAAAACCACTATGAAAAAAATTTTACTAATTGCTTTACTTTTTTGTATAGCACAAATAAACGCACAAGTAATCTCTACCGTAGCGGGTTATAGCGTTCAAGGCTATAGCGGAGACGGTGGTCAGGCCATCAATGCAGCTTTAAACTACCCTAGTCAGGTGGTTTTTGGGCATTACTCTGCCAATAACTATTTCTATATTGCAGATGGATCCAACAATGCAGTTCGTTTAGTAACAGCCAGCACAGGTGGAGTTATAAGTACAGTAGCAGGTAACGGAATAGCTGGTTTTAGCGGAGATGGCGCACAAGCTACGGCAGCCCAAATTAGCGGTGTAGCCGGTATAGCTTTAGATGGCGCAGGAAATTTATATATTGTAGATTCTGGCAATCATAGAATTAGAATTGTAAATACAACAACAGGTATTATAAGCACCTTTGCAGGTAATGGAACAGGTGCTTATACAGGCGATGGTGGGCAAGCAACGGCAGCTTCTTTGCATTACCCATCAGGTGTTGCAGCAGATGTAAATGGCAATATTTACATATCTGATGCCGGAAACAATTGCATACGTAAAGTAGATGCTACTGGCACTATTTCAACCATTGCGGGTACAGGCACGGCAGGCTTTAGCGGTGATGGTAGTTATGCGGGCTCTGCTATGTTAAACGATCCAGATAAAGTAACAGTTGATAATTTTGGTAATATTTACATTGCTGATATGGGTAACCACCGCATACGAATGATAAATAGCATGGGTACTATTACAACCGTGGCTGGTAACGGAACGGCCGGTTATAGTGGAGATGGTGGACCAGCCACATCAGCAGAACTGTTTTATCCCCGTCAAATTGCGTTAGATGCATCGGTCAATATGTTTATAGCTGATGAGTATAATAACCGTATAAGAAAAATAGATAATAATGGCTATATAAGCACCTTTGCCGGAAACGGATTTCAATCTTGCACAGGAGATGGTGGCTTGGTTGGAAACGCCACTTTATGGAGCCCTACCGGAGTAACTATTGATAATAATAACAACTTATACATTGCAGATTATGGAAATAATCGTGTAAGATTTGTATGTAACTCGCCCGATACTTTAATTGGTCTTATAACAGAGCCTAATGCCAGTCCGGTTAATTCTGGTACAGTTACCATTTATCAGCAATCTATTTTTTCTGCTTTCGGTACCGGAGGTGTATTAGATACCACAGGCACAACTATTATTACTACCAATGGCCGATATAAACACATTCTTCCATGCGGTTATTTTAATTTTTTAATAAAAGCAACAGCTGCTTCATCATATACCAATGCAATTAGTACATATTATGGGCCTTCTTTTGTTGCCGATTCTGCTACGTGGGTTAATCACGATGGTTGTACAGGCTACGGCATACCATACGACATTACTATTATAGAAATTCCTCAACAAACAGGCACAGGTCTTATAAGTGGAACCGTTACCGCAGAGCCAAATTACGGACACAGATTAGCAAACGGTGGCAACAACCAAACAATGGGCGCCCCTTTAAAAGGTATAGATGTTAAACTGGGTAGAAACCCGGGTGGTGGCTGTGCAGCCAGAACCACCACAGGCAATAACGGTGAGTACACCTTTACAAACGTAGATAACGGTGGTTATTATGTATTGGTAGATATACCAAATTTCCCAATGGATACTATTTTAAAAGTAACTATAAGCTCTGGCAACCTAAGCAGTGTAAACAATAACTATTGTGTAGATTCTGCTCGTATAGGTTCTTGTGCAAAGTTAAGTTGCGCACCTAAACCAATTTATACATTAAGTCAAGATGCACAACCACAAACTTGGGATGCCTTCATTACATTTCCTGCAGCTATAACAAACGCTACTTGGTATTGGGGCGATGGCACTTCTACAGCAGGACTTTACCCAAGTCATACTTACGCAACAGCAGGCAAGTACAATATATGTGTTACTGCTTTTTCTACCTGTGGAGATTCTTCATCTTATTGCCAAAACGATTCCATTTATCGCACAAGCAATAGTGGCATGGTGCAACTTAATGTTATAAATGGTGTAGCAGGCATTTCTCAAACTTCAGCCTTAAAATCTCAGGTAAATATTTACCCCAACCCTAATAATGGTTATTTTATGATAGAAACCATTACCAATACACATTGTGTGATGTATGATGTAAATGGTAAAGAAGTATTAAATCAAATGGTAAATGGCAAATCAATAATTAATGTCACTAATTTAGCCGAAGGAGTCTATAATTTAAGCATTATAAGCAACGATGTATTGCTAAATAAAAGGATAGTTATTGTAAAGTAAAATTTAAGTAGTTAAAGATTACTATTGAAAAAAGGTCGGTTAATAGCCGACTTTTTTCTTTGCCTAAAGTTTTTAACCAATACCTAACAAGAAGCCTGTAAATTGGCTATAAATGCTTACTTTTGTTGCTCAAATTTTAAATAAAAATGGAAACACTTACCACTAATAAAACTACAATAGATATTTCAAAAACATTAAAAGCCTTAGGCATTAAAGAAACTAATTTAGGTTGCTCTACAGGTGCTAATTTCTTTGCATCTGGCGAAGAGTTAGAGTCATATAGCCCTGCTGACGGAAAATTAATTGCAACTGTAAAAACAGCTACGCAAGCAGATTACGATAAAGCTATGAAAGCAGCTACCGAAGCTTTTACATACTGGCGCACAATACCATCTCCAAAACGCGGAGAAATTGTTAGACAGTTTGGCGACAAATTACGTGTACACAAACATCATTTAGGAGAATTAGTTTCTTACGAAATGGGAAAATCTTTACAAGAAGGTTTAGGCGAAGTACAAGAAATGATTGACATCTGCGATTTAGCCGTTGGTTTATCTCGTCAGCTTAATGGCTTAACCATGCATAGCGAACGCCCTTTGCACCGTATGTACGAACAGTATCATCCACTTGGAGTTGTAGGTATTATTTCTGCCTTTAACTTTCCTGTTGCTGTATGGAGCTGGAACACAGCCTTAGCATGGGTTTGTGGAGATGTTTGTATTTGGAAGCCTTCAGAAAAAACACCAATTTGTTCGATTGCTTGTCAAAATATTTGGGCACAAGTTGCCAAAGAAAACAATTTACCCGAAGGTATTTCTTGCTTGGTAAATGGAGATTATAAAGTAGGCGAATTTATGACTACCGATAAACGTGTGCCTTTAGTTTCTGCTACAGGTTCTACACGTATGGGAAAAATTATTGGTGTAAAAGTGGCTGAACGTTTTGGTAAATCGTTATTAGAATTAGGTGGCAACAATGCCATCATCATTTCTGAAACAGCTGATTTAACGATGTGTGTGCCAGGCGCTGTGTTTGG
>CAIXZI010000425.1 GCA_903923915.1 uncultured Bacteroidota bacterium | reverse complement strand
TTTTTCTAATTAAAGCCTCACCCACAATGCTTTGAAAAGTAGGTGCTGCTTTACCTAATTCTTCTTCGCCATAAATATATTCATTCAATAATTTATAAAGTTCAACAACCTCAGCATCAACAATTGTTTTTAATTTTTGTTCATTAGTTCCTTTAGCTGTTAGGCGTAACTTAACCATTCCGGGTGATGGCAGGTAAGCCAGTTTGATTTCTTTAGCTGTTAAACCATCTTCCCAATCTTTAATTTTATCGGCTAAAAAACTTTCTCCAAGTCCTTGTGTTAAAATGGTACGATGATAAATAAACGGCAATGTAAATGTTTGTTTCAATTTCTCTAAACCAACATCCATCATAATACCTTTCATTTCAAAAGGTACACCTGGCATACTAATAAATACTTTGTTGTTATGATTGATCCACATACCCGGTGCAGTACCCTGTTTATTGAACAAAACCTCGCAGTTAGCAAGCACTTCAGCTTGTTTTGTATTTACCTCTAGCATAGGGCGGTTGCGTTTCTCAAAAAAAGCGGTAACGTGTTTTAAAACCTCATCATTCATCACTAATGAAGTTTTAAAATATTCAGCTAAAGTATGTTTGGTTATATCATCTTTGGTAGGGCCAAGTCCGCCGGTCATTATAATAATATCAGCGCGCTTTGCCGCTAAAGAAAGTGCCTCCAAAATATGTTGTTTATCATCGCTAACAGATGTTATTTGTTTAACCGAAATACCAATATTACTGAGCTGTGTACCTAACCAAGCCGAGTTTGTATCAACAATTTGTCCGATTAGTATTTCATCACCAATAGTTATAATTTCTGCCAGCATGTGCTATTTTTTCTCAAAGTTGATAATATATTTTAAGATGCGCTATTGTTTTAATTTTTTATTTTTACTTTAGAACTAATGATTCGGTTTATTTTATTTTTTTTATTTCCAATTGGTGTTTTTTCTCAGAGTTTGACTGAATTAAAAGCCTTTGATTACAGGCGAGCTGATAGTATTGCCTTAAATTTTCCGAAAAAGAAATTTAAAACTGTAAACGAAATTGCTGCCGTGCTTACCGAAGATTTAACAACCGAACAAGAAAAATTTAGAGCCATTTTCAGGTGGATAACTGATAATATAGAATACAATAAAAGTGCGCAAAATGTTACTGATGCCACTAAAATTGTACGTAAAAATAAAGCTGTGTGTCAGGGGTTTTCTAATCTTTTAAAGGAAATGTGTAATACGGTAAATATACCTTGCGAGGTAATTGCAGGCTATACAAAAACTGAAGTAAAGGATATAAATAAATCTCTAAAAAAAACAGATCATGCCTGGAACAGCGTTCAACTTTATGGCACTTGGTATTTAGTTGATGTTACTTGGGCTACCAGTAAATACAATGTAGTTACACATAAATATGTAAAAGAGTTTGATGCTCATTACTTTTTAACTGATCCGAAAAAATTTATACTTGATCATTTTCCGGAAGATAAGAAATTTCAATTTTTAGATAAACTCATCAAAAAATCAACCTTTACCAAATGGCCTGTCTATTATACCGACTATTTTCACTTTAACATTGAAAATATTTCGTTACAAAAAGGTTTTTTAAAATGGCACATAAACGACACATTAAAAATTTATGTAACTACCAACGCCACTTTAAAAAACGCTGCGGTACTTGTAAATGATGATAAATTTGTAACGCCTGTTGATTTGAAATACGACGAAAAATTAAAAAAATATTTCTTTAATTATATTTTTCCACAAGCAATAAAATCTGATTTTACTATTTATTTAAACGATGAATGTATTGCAGAGTATTTGATTAATGTAAAGAAATGAGATTGCCACGCTTCGCTCGCAATGACAATATCTGTCTTACTTCATATCACCAATAACATGGCTTGCTTCGTTTAAATAAAAATCTTTTTTAAGATTAGCCGCCCATTTTTTTTCACGACTTAATTTAGTAGTATCACTCGAAAGCCTTTGTATATCAACATTCATAAGCGATACATCAACTCCTTTAATATCTTTACGCAGCTCATCATATTTTTTATTATCGTCTTTATATTTTTTAGCTTCAGCCATATATTTATCCAAGTTTAAACTATACTTAGTGTCATCTTTTTTAGTTTTAAACTCTTTAGCTTCTTCGTTAACCAAAATAAATTCTTTGTTTTTTGCTACACGAGCCAAGCTTTCCTTTTTAAGTTTATCATATTTAATGTTGTTGTAAGGAGTATATGTTGCTTTAGCCATTTCATCCCAAGGCATAGGGTTATCAAGCTCTTTTTCGCCAGTTTCGATATAAAAATAAGGATCTGGCAAATTAATATCAGGCATAACACCACGTAATTGAGTAGCTCCACCGTTAATACGATAAAATTTCTGAATGGTAACTTTTACCGAACCTAATGGTTTTAATGAATCGAACTGTTGAAGCAAATAGCCATCTAAATCTAAAAAATTTTGTACGGTACCTTTACCAAAACTTTGTGTACCCATAATAACAGCACGTTTATAATCTTGCATAGCTGCGGCCATAATTTCTGAAGCTGATGCACTGTTACGATTTACCATAACTACAAGTGGCCCATCATAAATTTGATCAGGATTGTTGTCTTTAAGTTGTTCGGTTTCTCCCCCTTTTTTACGTACTTGAACAATAGGGCCTTGTTTAATAAACAAGCCGGCCATTTCAACTACTTCTTGTAAAGAGCCGCCACCATTATCGCGCAAATCTAACACAATACCATGTACATTTTCGGCTTTAAGTTTAAGGACTTCATTTTTTATATCTTGCGAACAATGATGCGCACCATTACGTGTAAAATCGCTATAAAAAGAAGGAAGTCTGATATAACCAACTTTGTTTTTTTCATTTTGCATAATAGCCGAATGCGCAAAAGTTTCATCTAATTCAATAATATCTCTAATAATTGAGATTGTTTTTATAGAACCATCCATTTTTTTTACGGTAAGATTTACCTCTGTACCTTTTTTACCTTTTATTAAATCAATAGCGTCATCAATATCCATACCTACAATATCAACAGGCTCTTTTTTGCCTTGAGCCACTTTTAAAATAAGATCGCCTGCTTTTAAATCGCCTTGTTTATAAGCCGGACCACCAACTACCAATTCGCTAATTTTTATGTAATCATCTTTCTGCTGAAGTCTTGCACCAATACCTTCAAGCTGTCCACTCATACTTTGATCAAACATCTTTTTTTCTTTTGGTGGAAAAAACTCAGTATGCGGGTCGTACATAGCCGTAATGGTATTTACATAATCAGCATATCTATCTTTTTTATTTAATTTTTTAAGGCGTTTAAACCAATCGTTATTGGCTTTTAAAACCTTGGCACGTGCTTCAACTTCCAACGAATCAAATGGTTTAACAACAGCATCTGTATCGCGTTTAGCTTTTACTTCTTTAATTTTTTCTTGCGCAACCATCAATTCGTTAAGACGAGCAAGAGTTTGGTATTGTAATGATTGTCGCCATTTATTTTTCAATTCGGCTTCGTTTTTTGCAAAGCTGGCTTTTTCGCCATCGGTTTCATACTCTTCTTCTATTTTATAATTAAATGGCTTTGAAAGAATTTCTTTATACCAGGCTTCCTTTTCCAGTATTCTACGCGCCTTTAATTCGTTAGAGAGATTAAACAATTCAAATGTTTCTGCTTTAATTTGATCATCAACTTGCGTTTTGTATTTTGCCATGTTATCAATATCGGCTTGCATTAAAAACAACTTAGTTGGATCTAATCGCTTGGTATATAAATCAAAAAATTTAACTGAAAAATTATCATCTATTTTTTGAGGGCTGTAATGAGCATTATCTAAGCCACTCATTACAATATCAAGTATTATCTGATTTTTATCAAACGCAAGATTAACAACTGAAAAAGAAAATAAAGCAATGCTAAGGGTTACTGCTAAAGATTTTAAGATTTTTTTGCGCATAAGAAATAAATGTCTTTAAAATTAACGAAAACTTCGATGGAATTTTGTAAAATTGGTAGGAAAGAAAATTAAATAAAGTTAAACGGTTTTAAACAAGTATTAGAAATAAGCTTAGAATTTGGCTTTAGTTGTACGGCGGTGTTTTTTGCTTTTTAAAACATATCCAACTTTTACTTGTAAAGAAAAGTAAGAATCTTTATCTCGCTTATCACCACGCTGTGCTCCACTGCCATCTCCATTAGGTGCTGTTGCCCCCGGAATAATACCTAAACTTGGGTCAGCTAAAGCAACAGCTGTTGGACCTTTAAACTGCATTAATTTAGCTTTATCATAATAAGTTGTGCTTACCCCATCAATATAATCTGTAAATGTTTTTCTAAATAAATATTCTATACCAACCGACCATCTTCTGGCGATGGTATATTTAGCCCCAATGCCAAATGGTATAGAGATAGATATTCTAGAAAATTGTTTTGGTCCGCCTGGTAACCCCTGTCCTTCGGTACTATAATCATGAATTTTGTACCAATTTCCGCCTAGTTGTTCTTTTGGGTTAAAATAAAAAGCGCCTATACCTGCAGTTAAATAATAATAGGAACCATATGAGTGATAACGACGAAGCATAGTTTTTTTAATTTTATACTTATTACCGTGCTTATCAAAAGAAAGGGCAAATTCTGCCATTACACTCAACTCAAAAATATTTGATTTAAAATTAAGATTTCTATTATGCCTAAAAGGTTCTTGTGTTAAAGCATCATTTCCGGCAACCTGAAGAAAAGAAAAATCTGCACGAGCCGCCCATTTTTTACTCATTCTGTGCCTAAAACCTGCAGACCAAGCAGATTTCGTTAAACTTGTTTCTAAATCGGCATAACTGTAATGAGTACCAATTTTATTTAATCCTCCTAAATCTCCTAAAAAACCGGCAGCACCACCTCCAACAAAAAATTCATTTTGCTCTTTTTTCCAAGAATCTCTTTTTGCGAAATACTGAGCAGATGCTAAATTTCCTAAAAAAAATAGAGGGATAAATATTTTTACAATCTGCTTTTTTAACATTTAAGCTACTAAATTACAAAAATATAAAATAAAATCATTACAATAATCATCTAATTTTAAGATTATATTAAGAAATCAAACGATTAGTTAAAACCAAAAAACATAGAAAAAGGGGGCTACCCCCCTTTACTAAATCATCTTAAATA
>CAIXZI010000424.1 GCA_903923915.1 uncultured Bacteroidota bacterium | reverse complement strand
TTAGGGATTGGAGGGGAAATCCTTTTGTGTAATCGCAAAAGATTGAACCGAAAAGCCCGACGGCAGTAATCTGCCGGAACGCCCATACTTCGACAAGCTTAGTATGACAAATTAAGGCTTACTCCAACAAAGCAGGGCGCTCGGTAATTTCGTGATACTTAATAACATCTTCTGCAAAGTAATGCACCACCATACTTTTGCGCGTAGAGCCTTCTCGCGTAATTTTTTCTCCGCCATGTATCAGGTTTGCATGCCAAATAAGTAAATCGCCTTTATTAGCTTTAAAAATTTGCTTCGTAAAATTGGTTGTTCTTACAACTTCGCCAATTTTTTCTTCGTACTTTAAATAGTTACTATCTGCACCAACGGTTAATGCATTACCACCACGCTCATAAGCATGGTTTAAAATATAAGGCAATTTGTGACTGCCCGGATAATAAGATAACGGTCCGTTTGTATCATCCACATCTTCTAAAGCAACCCAAATAGCGGTTAAATACCCAAGTGGGTAAGTGGTCATGTGGATAGAGTCGCTATGTGCGTGCTGCTGACTGCCGGTAATAAAATTTATAGTTTGAAAAGGAATAACTTTTCTGCCTAAAATAAAATCAAGTATATCAGTTACATTTTTTTGTACCGTAATATTTTGAATAAGTTGCGATTTTTTATTGGCAAACATTACCTTGTTTCCCAAAGTAAATTCAATTTTATTTGCGGCTAATAGATCTTCAATTTCTTTATTTATGGAATCTATAACTTCATTGCTAAAAAAGTTTTTTAAAATGATGTAACCGTTTTCTTTCCACGAAAGAATGGCTTGTTTTACTTCTTCAGGAAAATTAGTTTGCTGTAATTTTTGTTTGATCTCTTCTAAAGAAATGTCCTTATCCATCCAAGGAATATCGCCCACAGGTAAGCCCTCAAAATCTTTAGAAGAAATACTTTGAAACAATTGCTTACGCAAGCCCGCATTTTTATACGGCACTTTGTTGTGTTCTAACTTAGTAGCATGTAGAAAATTATAAGTAGTGTAGGTTAATTTTAAGGAACGTAAAAAATCTACTAACTTATTATTTGCCATCTGCATTATTTTTTCTTTCCCCAGATTCTGTCAATTTTCCGTATAAGAACTTTAGTAAATTAAATACAAAAACAGATAACAAACTAATTACTAAAGCAATTATTTTTAATAAACCAAAAAATAACTTTTCACCATCTTTAGATTTTTTAACCCATTTCTTATCATAATTTACTCGCCTTGCCATTAACTATTTACTGATAGATTCTATAATGTCATGCTTGGTAATGATGTGTACTTCTCCCAATCTGTCTTTCATAAGCACCGCATTACTTTCTTTGGTAATCATTTTAGAAACATCTTCAATACTGGCATTCATGTTTACAAACGGAAATGCTTTTTGCATAACCTTATCAACGGTTTCTTGTTTAAGGTTGTCGTTAGTAATTAACTGTGCAAAAACATGACTATCATTTAAAGCACCAACAAATTCGTTTCCTTTTTTAACCGGAATTTGAGATATGTTAAATTTGGTCATTAAAGCAACAGCAGTTGCAATTTTCTCATCCACATTAATAGTCAATAATTTCTGGTCTTTGTGCGAAGCAATTAAATCAATGGCTTTAGGTTTAGAATCTTCTAAGAAACCACGGTCGCGCATCCAATCATCATTAAACATTTTACCTAAGTAACGCGTGCCATGATCGTGAAAAATAACTACAACCACATCACCTTCTTTAAACATATCTTTCATTTGTAAAAGGCCAGCCATAGCGCTACCAGCTGAGTTTCCCGCAAGTATAGCTTCTTCGCGCGCAATACGACGAGTCATAATAGCAGCATCTTTATCAGTTACTTTTTCAAAATGATCAATTACATTAAAATCAACATTCTCTGGTAAAAAATCTTCACCAATACCTTCTGTGATATATGGATAGATTTCGTTCTTATCAAAAATACCAGTCTCTTTATATTTTTTAAATACAGAACCGTATGTATCAATTCCTAAAACTTTTATGTTCGGATTTTTTTCTTTTAAATACCTACCAGTACCACTAATAGTTCCGCCAGTACCAACACCAACAATTAAGTGTGTGATTTTACCATCGGTTTGATCCCAAATTTCAGGTCCGGTACTTTCGTAATGCGCTGTAGAGTTCGATAAATTATCATATTGGTTAGGTTTCCATGCATTAGGAATTTCGTTTACCAAACGAGAAGAAACCGAGTAATATGAGCGTTCATCTTCAGGCTCAACGTTAGTTGGACATACAACAACCTCTGCACCAAAAGCGCGCAGGGCATCAAATTTTTCTTTGCTTTGTTTATCGGTTGAAGTGAACACGCATTTGTAACCTTTAATAACCGAAGCAATTGCCAAGCCCATACCTGTGTTGCCAGATGTACCTTCAATGATAGTTGCACCTGGTTTTAAACGCCCGTCTTTTTCGGCATCTTCAATCATTTTTAAAGCCATACGGTCTTTAATAGAATTGCCCGGATTAAAGGTTTCAACTTTTGCTAATACCAGCGCAGGGATACCTTTTGTGATGTTATTGATTTTAACCATCGGCGTGTTACCAATAGTTTCAAGAATGTTTTTGCAGTATTTCATTATATGGCTGTGGTTTTGAGTGATAAAATTCAGAGCCCAAAAGTAAGCATATTTTACAAATAACTTATCAGTTGCTGAGTTTTGGCTTTATTATCAAATGCTTGCAGGGTTTGGATTCTGAGGTTAATCATCTCTTGTGTGAATTCTTTTTGAAAAGTATTGTTTATGCCTTCTATCATTTCTTGCGGAGAATTTTTAATGATACAAGCCTCTTCTAAATTAGTTCCGGCTAGCATATCTTCGTTACAAATGCAAAAACGGCCGCTATATAACACGTTAAGTAGTTTTAATTTTAAGCCAGTTGCTTGATGCGTATATAAACAATGTATCTGTGCGTTTTCAACAAGCGTTTGCATTTCTGTATCAGTAGGGTTAGCTATAACTTTTATGTGAGAATAATCTTTTACCCAATTATAAATTTCTTGACTGGGATTCAACCCTGCAATAATTACCTGATGATTTATTTTGGAGAATACATTTTTTATAAGGTACTCCAAAGCCTTCATATTTTCTGCTACTTGCAGATTACCATGATATAAGATATAATTTCCCTTGCCTTCTTTTATTTTGACATCATCAAAGGCATGGAAACTTGGCAGATATTTTATTTCACTTTCAGGGAATACACTTTTTAAATATGCTGTGTCTTCTGTAGATACAACCAACATCAAATCTGCATAAACTAATTGCTTTTGAAAAGAGAAAAGTTTTTTTGCTTCGATAATGAAATAAAGTTTTTTTAGAAAATTAGTTTCAGAATGCGCCAAGTGAAAATAATAATGATGTTCTATATTACTTTCGCGATAGATTTTTTTTCTATTCGCTAATCGTTTATCGTTCATGTAATAACAGGTATGAAGTCCTTCAAATAAAATAGGGTAACCATCTTTTAAAAGATTATTCATTAATTCCCCTGAAACCCTTGATTTTACGATGAATGGAGTAGCGGATAGTTGATTTAAAAACGAAGTATTTCTTTTGTAGTAATAAACTGTTTCACAATATTTTTCTAATTCTTTTTGATAGCCTCTAACGTATTCAAAACAATGTAAAATAATTTTGACTCCAGCTTTATGAAGATTTTTTAATTTATAAAATACATCAATTACGCCTCCGTAATTAGCAGGGTAGGGCACATCAAAAGAAATTATGTGAAGATGTTTTTCCAATTAATTGTTTTTAATCTTATTAATCATGTCAACCCAGACTTTCTTTTCATTCTCCCAATTATTTTCTTGTGCTGCAATTTGTGTATTGGCTTTCCATACATTATAATCAGGTGAAGTAAGCATAAAATTCATTTTATCTGCAATGTGTTTTGCATTATGATTCTCTATGCAAAGACCTACCTTATATTTTTCGATAAAAAATTTGATCTCCGTCAAAGGACTTGCCAATACAGGAACTCCTGCAATAGTGTAGTCAAATAATTTATTTGGTAAGCTAAGTTGATAATTAAGATTTGTAGCTTTATCAAGTGACAAACCAATATCCGCATTGCAAGTGTATTGATAAAGTTCTTCCGGTTTCATTTTAGGAAGCATCTTAACCTTCTCTTCTAATTTAAAATCTTTAATTATCAATTTTAAATTTTCTATCGCATCTCCGCTGCCGATTATTAAAAGAATTGCATTTTCAATATATTGCATAGCCTCCACCGCTTCTTCTGCGCCACGTTGTATATTAATACCTGCACCTTGCAATAAAATTATTTTTTTATCCGTTGGAAGATTTAATTCTTGTCGTGTTTTTATTTTATCGACAACTATTTTATCCGGAATATTTCTTACAACTTTAAAATCAGTTTTGTATTTTTGATTGAACCAATTTGCAATGCTCTGATTTACGGTTATGCAATACTTTAATTTT
>CAIXZI010000423.1 GCA_903923915.1 uncultured Bacteroidota bacterium | reverse complement strand
CTCTGTTGGCTTTGCCTACTGCACTTCTAAAACCTGCTACTATATATGCGTTCATATTTATTAGATTTGAGATGTTAGTATTGAGATTTGAGATTGCTCATACTTCATCTGATTAATTATTTAATGATTTTTGAAAACTATAATTCATTTTTTGAATCTCATCAATTTTAGTCAATAAGATTTCTGTTGTTTCGTCGGTTATTAAATTAAGTCGGTTTGAGATAACAAGTTGAGATTGCAATTCATAAGAAGAACCATTAGCAATAGATAAAAAATGACGGAACTCATTTTTAGAATTTCTTCCAGCTCCTTCTGAAATATTAGAAGGAATTGAAACAGCAGCTCTTCTTATTTGCGAAGTTAAACCATAGGTTTCTTCCTTCGGAAATTTTTCAGTAGCCTTATATATTTCAACCGTAAGTTCCATCGCTTTATTCCATATTTTAAGTTCTTTAATATTGTGCATGTTGCTATCTCAAATCTAATATCTCAATACTAATTGCGAAGAATTTTACCGCCGTTAATAATGCTGTGAATGCGCTCTAAGGTTTTTCTTTCAGAGCAAAGTTGAACAAACATTTCTCTTTCTAAATCCAATAAGTATTGTTCAGATACCATGGTAGGCTGTGATAAATTTCCACCTGCCAAAACATATCCTAATTTTTCTGATATTTTTTGATCATGCTCGCTAATATAATTTCCGCTTTTCATAGAATCGGCACCTACGTAAACTAAGCCTAGTGCTGTATTACCAAGTACACGAATATCATTTCTTGGAGCTGGTTTGGTATATCCCGCTTCAGCCATTTTTAAACATTCTTCTTTTGCTTCTAATAATTGACGGCTGCGTGATACCACCACTTTATCAATACCCGGACGAAGAATTCCTAAATCAAAAGCTTCGTAAGCTGATGTAGCTACTTTAGCCTGACCAATGGTTAAGAATTTATCGCGGAAAGCATTTAACTCTACATCACCTTCATGCAATGCATCACTTAAACGCAAAGCAAATTCTTTTGTACCGCCACCACCTGGTATTAAACCAACGCCAAATTCAACTAAGCCAATGTACGTTTCTGCATGAGCGACTACTTTATCTACGTGCAAACAAATTTCGCAACCACCACCTAAGGTTAGGTTGTGAGGCGCTGCTACAACAGGTATAGATGAGTAACGCAAACGCATAGTAGCATTTTGAAACACTTTAACCGCCATGTTTAACTCATCCCAATTTTGATCGGCAGCCATCATGTATATCATACCCACATTAGCGCCCGCAGAAAAGTTTGCACCTTCGTTACTAATTACCAAACCACGATAATCTTTCTCGGCAAGTTCAACCGCTTTATTTAAGCCTTGTAACACATCGCCACCAATAGTATTCATTTTAGTATGAAACTCAGCGTTGATAATTCCATCACCTAAATCGGTAATGGTAACGCCACTATTTTTCCAAATAGTTTTTGTTGAACGAATATTTTCCAAAGAAATAAATTCTTCAGTACCCGGAATTACTTTGTATGATTTTGATGGAATATCATAATATTTTTTTACGCCATCTTCAATTTTATAGAACGAAGTATTGTTTTGCAACATTTCTGTAACCCATGCTGCAGGCTTATTACCAGCTTGCTCCATTAAAGCAACGCCTTCTTTAACGCCAATAGCATCCCAATATTCAAACGGACCTAAATCCCAACCAAAGCCTGCTTTTAAGGCATCATCAATACGATATAATTCGTCTGCAATTTCAGGAATACGGTTTGAAACATATTGAAATAAACCTGCAAAAGTTGCACGGTAAAACTCACCCGCTTTATCTTTACCTGCAACTAAAACTTTAACGCGTTCTTTTAAGTTATCAATTGGTTTAGTTAACTCAAGCGTTGCAAATTTTACTTTTACAGATGGTTTGTACTCTAAGGTTTTTAGATCAAGAACCAATATTTCTGATTTCCCCTCTTTGTTTTTTACTTTCTTGTAGAAGCCTTGTCCGGTTTTATCACCCAGCCATTTGTTCTCTACCATTTTCTTTAAATACTCTGGTAACACAAATAAACCGTTGGCTTCATCATTCGGGCAATTTTGTTTTAAACCATTAGCCACCAGTACCAATGTATCTAAACCAACCACATCGCCAGTGCGGAATGTTGCCGATTTTGGGCGACCTAAAACTGGTCCGGTTAACTTATCAACTTCTTCAACTGATAAGCCCATTTTCTCTACGATGTGCAGAAGAGCCATTATGCCATACACACCTACGCGGTTAGCAATAAAGGCAGGAGTATCTTTACATAATACAGTTGTTTTACCTAAGTATTTTTCTCCATAATGCATTAAGAAATCAACTACCTCTTTACTTGTATCTGGCGTAGGAATAATTTCTAATAATTTTAAATAACGTGGGGGATTGAAAAAATGCGTGCCGCAGAAATGTGCTTTAAAATCATCACTTCTTCCTTCAGTCATTAAATGAATAGGAATACCCGATGTGTTAGATGTAATAAGCGTTCCGGGCTTGCGGAATTTTTCTACGTTTTCAAAAACCTTCTTTTTAATATCGAGGTTTTCAATAACCACTTCAATAATCCAATCGTAATTGGCTATCAATTTCATATCATCATCAAAGTTGCCTGTG
>CAIXZI010000422.1 GCA_903923915.1 uncultured Bacteroidota bacterium | reverse complement strand
TTAATTATATAAATATCAATCTGATTAAATTTGCTAGCATCAAAATATAATATGAAAACAATATCTAAACTTTTAGTAGCTAATAGAGGTGAAATTGCCATCAGAATTTTTAGGGCAGCCAATGAGCTAAATATTAAAACAGTAGCTGTTTATACATTTGAAGATCGCTATTCATTACACAGGTATAAAGCTGATGAGGCTTATCAAATTGGTAAAGATTCAGATCCGTTAAAACCTTATTTAGATGTTGAGGAAATAATATCAGTAGCTAAACGAGAGCAGGTCGACGCTATTCACCCTGGGTACGGCTTTCTCTCTGAAAATGTAAACTTTGCAACTAGGTGCAGGGAAGAAAATATTTTATGGGTTGGTCCTGATCCCGAAATTATGGCGCAGCTGGGCGATAAAGTTGCAGCAAAAAGAGTGGCTTTAAAAGCGAATGTTCCTTTAATTTCAGACAGTAAGATAGATTTAATTTCTTTTTCTATTGCATTAACTGAAGCTAAAAAAGTTGGGTTTCCAATAATGCTAAAAGCTGCCGCAGGTGGTGGAGGTAGGGGCATGCGGGTTGTTAGGGAAGAAACACTACTTGAACAAATGTTTAATGAGGCAAAACGTGAAGCTAAAACAGCCTTTGGGGATGATACAATATTTATTGAAAAATTTATTGAAAGCCCAAAGCACATAGAGGTGCAAATATTAGGCGATAAGCATGGCAATATTGTCCATTTATACGAGCGAGATTGTAGTGTGCAGCGTAGATTTCAAAAGGTGGTTGAAATTGCACCGGCTCCTAATCTTAAACAAGAAACAAAAAATAAATTATATGCTTACGCATTAAGCATTGCCAAAGAGGTTAGCTATAATAACGCAGGTACAGTAGAATTTTTGGTCGATAAAAACGAAAATATTTATTTCATAGAAGTTAATCCTCGAATTCAAGTAGAGCATACGGTAACGGAAGAAGTAACAGGTATAGATATTGTAAGAAGTCAGATTTTAATAGCTAGTGGGCACGAACTTTCAAGCCCGGGCATATTTATTCAAAATCAAGAAAGTATAGTTTGCAAAGGATTTGCTATTCAGTGTAGAATAACAACCGAAGACCCAGAGGATAATTTTAAACCTGATTACGGAACTATTGTTGCCTACAGAAATGCCGGTGGATATGGTATAAGAATAGATGAAGGCAGTTCATATGCCGGTGTTAAAATTTCTCCCTTTTTTGATTCAATGTTGGTAAAAGTAACCGCGAAAGGAAGAACTTTAAAAGGAACTAGCTTAAGACTATTAAGAACATTACGTGAATTTAGGATACGCGGTGTAAAAACCAATATTCCGTTTTTAGAAAATTTAATTTTGCATGATGATTTTCAAAAAGGAAATATTACGGTAAATTTTATTGGTGAGCATCCCGAACTAACTAAGCTTAAAAAGAAGGCAGATAGTGGCACAAATGTTTTAAAATATTTAGCAGATACAATTGTAAATGGTAATCCTGATGTAAAAGTAATTATACCAAATAAAATATTTGTAAATCCAAAATTGCCAGATAGCTCGGCTATTGATATTTACCCAGAGGGTACTAAACAACTCCTTGAAAAATTAAAGCCAATTGAATTTTCTAAGTGGATAAAAAGTCGAAATGAAATTTTATATACCGATTGTACTTTACGAGATGCGCACCAATCTTTATTGGCAACACGTGTTAGAACAACTGATATGTTGCCCTTTGCAGAGTCATTTACGAAACATTTCCCACAAATGTTTTCGATGGAAGTATGGGGTGGAGCAACATTTGATGTAGCTATGCGTTTCTTAAATGAAAGCCCTTGGGAGCGATTAGAATTGCTTAGAAAAGCTATGCCAAACGTATTATTGCAAATGCTTATACGCGGTGCAAATGCAGTTGGTTATACAGCTTATCCTGATAATGTAGTTGAAAAATTTATCGAAGTTTCTGCTATAAAAGGTGTTGATGTTTTTCGGATTTTTGATTCTTTAAATAGTATTGATAACATGCGCACTAGTATAAATGCCGTTATTAAAAATACCAATTCTATTGCAGAAGTGGCTATGGGTTACACAGGTGACATGTTAAAGTCGGATAGACCAAAATTTAGTTTAAATTATTATTTAGATCTAGCCAAAAGAATTGAAGATACCGGAGCACATATTTTATGTATAAAAGATATGGCGGGTCTTTTAAAACCATACGCTGCAGAAAAATTAATTAGCGAATTAAAAAAATCAATTCAAATTCCAATTCATCTCCATACGCATGATACAGCTGGCATACAATCTGCCACGTATTTAAAGGCTGTTGAAGCTGGGGTTGATATTATAGATGTTGCATTATCATCAATGTCTGGTTTAACCTCGCAACCTAATTTTAATGTGTTGGTAGAGGCGCTTAGAGGAACCCCACGCCATTCTGATTTTGATATTGCCCTGCTTAACTCTTACAGTAATTATTGGGAGAGTATTAGAGAATATTATTACCCATTTGAAGCAGATTTAAAAGCAAGTACAGCAGAAGTGTATCAGCACGAAATTCCGGGCGGACAATATTCAAATTTAAAACCTCAGGCATATTCGTTAGGGCTAGCAGATAGAATGGATGATATAAAACAAGCCTACAAAGATGCGAACGAGCTTTTTGGTGATATTGTAAAAGTTACCCCATCATCTAAAGTAGTTGGTGATTTAGCCATGTTTATGGTTAATAGTAATCTTACTAAAAAAGATGTTTTAGAAAAAGGAGATACTATTTCATTTCCTAATTCAGTAAAAGGTATGCTAAAAGGCGAACTTGGACAACCTGATGGAGGTTGGCCAAAAGAGTTTCAAAAAATGGTTTTAAAAAATGAAGTCCCATTTATCGATTTACCTAATAAACATTTAAAGCCGGTTGATTTTGAGAAGGAGCTGTTAGACTTTAGAAATAAATTCTCTCATGACTTAGAGATAGAAGATTTTTTATCATATCTACTTTATCCAAAAGTATTTGAAGATTATTTTAAGAACACCAAAAAATGGGGCGATGTAAGTGTTATACCTAGTAAAGCCTTTTTTTATGGACTAATTCCAAATGAAGAAATCTTAATAAAAATTGCTAGAGGAAAAACATTGATTGTTAAGTTTTTGTATAAATCGGAACCGGATGAAAAAGGTTTTAGATCAGTATATTTTAAATTAAACGGACAAACTAGAGCTATTGAGGTAAAAGACAGTAACGTTAAATCTACAGAAAATCAAAATAAAAAGGCAGTTTCTGAAAATGAAATTGGTGCTCCATTACCAGGTTTATTAAGTAAAATTTGGGTTAAAGAAGGCGATAGTATAACCGTAAACCAACCTTTATTTACCATTGAAGCTATGAAAATGGAAAACACGGTTGTTTCTAACCATAAAGGAATTATTAATCTGATTGCACTAAAAGAAAATACTTTAGTAGAGTTACAAGATTTGATAGTAAAATTGAAGTAGATGTAAATCGCATTTAAATTGTATTTAATTTGTCCTATTAGTTAATATTTTAACATATTGATAAATATAGTAAAAAACAAATAAATATATACGTATTATTTTTGCGTATTAAAAATAATGAAGTTTATACTACTGTAAGTTAAATCAAAAAAAGTAAATTTGCCTTGTAATCTAAAAGTGTTTTTAATTGAGCTCTAGTGGTTAGAATTGTTTTACAAATTTAGTAGGGTTGTAAAATAACCTCGATTAATCTAAACCAGTTTACTTAACCTTTCTCTAAACAGAGAAAGGTTTTTTTATTAAAAGTAAATAATCAATAGTTGAAAATGTTTCCTGAAGGAATTAGCAATTATATAATGATAAAAATAATCAAATAAGATGTTTTATTATTCAACTGTTTTAATTGCTTTGATGATAAGTGGCTTATTAAAGTCATTGGTGTTAATGTGTATAAAATAAACACCACCTTGCCAATTATATGATTCAATTGTTAATGTATTTACATTTTCTGTGTTAATCACTTCTGTAATTTTTCTACCTATGGCATCATACACTTCAACCAAGTTTATAGCACCAGTCGAATTAATAATATTAAGTGATGAAGTAAATGGATTTGAACCAATGGTTATAGTCTTTGTATTTCCTGCTTGACAATAAACAATTTTTGAATCTGAGTATTTGCCATTAAAATCAATTTGACGAATTTTATAATAGGTTTGAAATGAAATTCTATTTTCATTATCAGTAAACTTAAACTCTTTTGTACTTTGATAGTTTCCATCACCTTTTACAATGCCTACTGAATAGAAAGTATTTCCATCTGTACTTTTTAAAACCTCGAAACACTTATTGTTTGTTTGATTGGCAACTGCCCATGTAATATTATTTCCATTGTTAGAGCAACTAGCTTGCACATCAAGCCACGTAACAGGTAGCACGGTTACACAATTAGCTAGGCCCGATAAGCCTTCGATATAAAAGGTTGAACTAGCCGAGGCATAACCATCAATATATAAATAGTAATTTTGACCAACGGTTAATCCTGATAAATTAAATTCTGTATTATCTGATATTCCATTTCCACCATTATATGGATCAGAATTGACGGCTAAGTAAGATAAACCATTTTTTGTATAATCATAAGGACAACCTCCCGTTGGTACAAGTGTTGGCGTTGCGCATGATGTAGGCATAGCCTGAACAATAATTGGTTGCGTTTCTTGTGCGCTTGCACCAACTGATATACCACTTAAAGAAATGTAAGCTGTGGTTGCCGATGCCTGAAACTCGAACCAGGCAGAATTATTGTTTGCGCCATTCCACGAGCAACTATTAACGGTATTTCCTGGATAGTGCGGATCTGTTACAGAATATCCATTATTTGTACCTACAGTTACACCCGTTAAATCAAAACAATAGGCGCTTGAACAATCATTATTAGCAGTGCTACCTGCTGCTGCATAATCATATACAAAAATTTGAGAGCCAAAAACAAGGTCTATTTTTTGAAAAGAAACTTCTGTGCTTGTATTTTCAATAACATTTAAAATCCAGTTACCATTTGGATCAGATCCATCATTAAAATTAGCAAAACTTCCAGCCGTTTCTACTCTATAATAACCAATAGAATGTGGTAAATAATCCCATTGAACCAATGTGGTATAATCTCTTAATCTTTCTAATGAATTATTATCTCGGTAATGCACATCTATATAACTACTTGTAGTAGTGGAAAATAATTTGTTTGCAATAGTTAATGTTTGTGTGTGTGCGGCATTTACCAAAGTTAAAGAATACGTTGATAAATCGCCGGTACAACCAGAAGTACCAAGCTTAATATTAATTTGTTGTAGAACAGTACCTGCAGCTGTTAAGCCACTTGAAGGTAATCCGCTAACAGCAATTAATTTTTGTTGTAGAGAATTTGGCCCTGTACCAAAATCAGAATTGCATGTTGTTGTGGTAGAATTTGTAAAAGTTTGAGCAATGCAACAATTTCTTTCCAAAAAAAATAAAATTGCAACTGCAAAAAGTATTTTTATTGTTTTTATCATAGAGTAAAATTACCCTATCGTTATCAAATGATTAATTCATTTATTATTAAATTGTCCTATTAGTTTTTATTTCTTTAATTAATAAATCATGAATAGGTGAAATTACTTTAATATTATTAATGCTTTTTTTGTTTCTGTCAGGTATCGATAAAAATAATTGTTTAGAAATAATCGCTATAAAAAAAACAGAAGAGTTTAGTGTGAAAAATGTTTTGCTTGTGTCGGATAAAAGATATTTATTTTCTTGTGCAATTAGTTTGGTAACTAAATCAATATTGCCTTGTTTAAAATTAATTACAACCAGAAGTTGCCTAGCCCATGAGTTGATAGTTTGGTTATGAGTATTTGAAACGAAAATTAATTTATGTTTGGCACTTTTAAATCTACCCTCTTTAAAGGAATTGACTCCTTCTAAAAATTTGTATAAATAGCTTGTTTCATCGTGCTCATAATGTTTGGTAGGTTTTAAAGAAAAGTAGTTAATTTTACCTGAATAATCGCCATTCAAAATTTGTAATAGAAAAAGATAAAAATAGGGCTCCAAGTTTTCTGTTTTATTTAACGAATCAATTTCAATTACTTGTTCTAAAAAATATTTAATTTTTAAATAAGGGTAATTGAACTGAAAAGCATGTAAAAAACTAGTAAAATAGGCATCTCTTTTTATTAAAGCAGATTCAGTATCTAAGCATTTTTCATTAATGCATTTAAATACTTCTTTAATATATCGGT